>JBGPLH010000301.1:0-4213 GCA_041486365.1 Thermodesulfobacteriota bacterium
CGCTGCGCTCGGAACCTCGGGTCAGACTTTGTCGGCCCTCGCTGCGCTCGGAACCTCGGGTCAGACTTTGTCGGCCCTCGCTGCGCTCGGGACCTCCGGTCCCCGTCACGGCGGACGGAACGCCGCCGCGCCCGAGGAGCCCGCGGCCCAGATCGCCGATCCGCCGGAGCCCCGGCTGCTCCCGGAGCGCGCGCCCGAAGCGCGATATCTTGAAGCGGAACTCCCGCGGGCCCGTGTGTCGATAGATCCCCACCCGCGGCAACTCGAGCGGATCCCGCCCCCGCGCGCCCGTGCGCACCGCGATGGCGTATCCGGCGGCCCGGACCATGTCCTTCACCTTCTCGTCCGCCCGCGAGTGCGGGTAGCAGAACGCGGTCACCGGAAGGCCGAGGCGTTCCTCGAGCCGCGCCCGACTCGACACGATCTCCCCGCGGGCCGCCCCCTCGCCGATCGCGGTGAGGTCGGGATGGGTGTTGGTGTGAGACCCGAAAGTCACGAGCCCGCCGGCAGACATCGCCTGCACCATCTCCCAGGTGAGCGGCAGGCCCGCGCCATCCGGCACGCCCGCGTCCCAAGGGAACGCACGCTCCGAGCCGACGAAATCCGCGGTGAGGAAGATCGTCGCCTGAACTCCCAGGCGCTCGAGGATCGGCCAGGCCACGTCGTGGTTGTCCCGGTAACCGTCGTCGAAGGTCACTGCGAAGGCGCGCGCGCCGTCCCGCCCCCCCGCGATCCGCGCGGCCAGCGCGGCGAGGGGCAGTGGCTCCCATCCGCGCGCGAGTAGCTCCGCGAGCTGCGCCTCGAAGGCGGCGCTCCCGACGCTCAAGGCGTCGTCCCGTCCGTCGCTCACGCTGTGGTACTCGAGGATCAGCGACATGGCGCGGCCGCCTCCCGGAGAACGGCCTCGAGCCTCGGCAGGGACGTCTCCACGCTGTATTCCGCGACCACCGTCGCGCGCCCTTCCCCGCCGAGCCTCGCCGCGAGCCGCGGGTCCTTCGCGAGGCGCCCGAGCGCGTCCACCCAGGCGTCCGCGTCCGGCGCGAGCAGGCCGTTCAGGCCGTCCTTGACGATGTCGGCGTTGGCGCCCACAGGGCTGGCCACCGCGGGGATCCCGCAGGCCATGTACTGAAGGAGCTTCGTGGCCGACTTTCCCCGGGACCAGGGGTCGTCCGTGAGGGGCATCACACCGGCGTCGAAGGAGCGCACCCCCGCGATCTCCGTGTCCAGGGACCAGGGGAGCACTTCCACCGCGAGCTCGGGCGCCAGGGCCGCCGCGCGCGCCGTCAGGGCGGGGTCAGCGCCGATCGCGCGGAGCCGGCAGGGGATCCGGCGCGCGAACCTCCCGAGCGCCGGGAGGATCGCCTCGAGGTAGGCCGTCGTCCCGGGGCTCCCGATCCAGCCCACCGTGAAAGCCCCATGCGACGTCCGCGGCGACGGCGTCCACAGGGCGGTGTCGATCGACGTCGGGATCACACGCGCCTCCCCGCCCAGCCGCTCCACCTCTTCGCGCAGGGCCCGGTTGGCCACGATCACGCGCCGCGCTATTCGCGCGAGCCGCTCGAGCTTGCGCGGGTCCTGCAGGAGTCGGAAGGGCCAGACCGGAGGCCGCGCGGGCGGATGCAGGTGGATCGGATCGTCCAGATCGATCACGAGCGCGGGGTTCACGCGGGCCATGGCCTCCTCGATCACGGGGGGCACGTGCGCGATGAGATCCCGCTGAATCACCACGACGTCGAAACGGCGCACGCGCGGCACATCGCTGATCCGCCGGAGCGCATGCAGCGCGTAGAGCGCGCCGCGAACGGCCCGGGATCGCGGCACGGCCATGCCCAGCGGGAGGGGCCAGAGCTCCGAAGCGATCCCGCGGCGCGCCAGCGGCTCCAGGTACTGGCAGACCCGGAGCCGGGTGGACGCGCCGCGCGCGTCGTTTTGCGTGAGGAAGAGGACCTTCATCGCCTTCTCTCCCCGTCAGGCGGGCTTGCGCGCCACGACGCGGATCTCGCTCCCCAGGTTCGTGCGCCGCGCGAGGTGCTTCGCCGCGTTCCGGAGGAACCCGCGCTGGTCGCCCCAGACGTACACGCGCTCGACGTCCACGAGGCCGATCCGCCCCGTGAGGAAACGCCTGAGCGTCTGCTCGGTGAAATGCAGGAGGTGCTCGGGCTTCGCGAGGTTGTGATCCCGCGTCCCGCGCAGCCGGGCCTCCAGCGAGGCGGTGTTCGGCACGCCGATCCAGATCGCCCCGCCGGGGCGCGTGATTCGCCCGACCTCCCGGAGGACCGAGACGGGGTCCGGCAGGTGCTCCAGCGTGGACCAGAGGGTCACCACGTCGAAGCGCTCCGAGGGGAAGCGCGCGTCCTCGAGCGGGCAGGCGTCGACGGGCACGCCCGTTTCCTCTCCCGCGAACCGCGCGGGCCAGACGGACGGCTCGACGCCGCGCACGTCCCAGCCCCGCCCGCGGGCGGCGGCCAGGAACAGGCCCAGGCCGCAGCCGACGTCGAGGAGGCTCCCGCGAGGGCTGCGCTTCTCGATCTCGTCGAGCCAGGCCTCGTAGGCCGGGACGTTCTCCTGCTTCGCTTCGAGGTACGGGTCGTAATAGGGGGAAGCGTAGTAAGCGGCGATCTCCTTATCGGATGGAAAGGGATGGGCCTGAATCATCCCGCAGCCCCCGCACCGCAGAAGATGCTTGCCGTTCACCTCGGCGAAGGGCTGCGATCGCTCCTGCTCGCACACCAGGCACCGCACCCTGTCAGTCATGCTTGCCCTCCCCCTTTCCCCCGCCGCCCCGCATCCCGCGAAGTCGCGCGAGTCCCCAGGCGATCGCGTGGTCCATCCGCGGGCGCAGCACCTTCACGAATTCCCCCGCGAGCGTCACGTACGCTCCGCCAAAACCCCGCTTGAACAGATAGTTCCCCCAGAGCGGGTGCTCCGGCCCGACCTTTCCCGCCACGCCCTGCAGATCGTAGGCCGCGCAGCCGCGCGCGCGGGCCCAGCGGATCACCTCCCAGTGCAGCAACTCGTTCGGATGAAGCCTCCGGCAGGCGGGCAGCGAGGCGCCGAACAGGTAGTGGCAGCGCCGGCCCGGCGCGAGGACGAAAGCGCCCGTGAGCGGCTCACCGTCCGGGGATCGGGACAGGAAGACCCTTCCCCAGCCCTGGGCGGAGCTCCGTTCCCAGAGGCCGCCCATGCGTCCGGAGGAGACCAGCGGGAACGCGTTGCGCTCCGCGGTGGCCTCGAGCATCCGGTGGAACGTCGCGAAGCATCCGGCCGTGTTCTCCCCATCGATGATGACGCCCGCCGCGGACGCCTTCCGGATCGCCGATCGCGTGCGCCCTTCCATGCCCGAGAGGATCGCCGCTTCCTCCGGCGCGAGATCGACGCGGAAGGTCGCCCGGTGGAGCCAGGGCGGGCCGGGCGCCGCCGCGAAACCCAATCCCTCGATCCAGCCCTCCGGCCACGTCCCCTCCGGAACGTCGGGACTCACGCGGATCGACAGGCCTCGCCGTGCGCGGGCGCGCAGCGCGAGAGCGTCGAGGAGCCGCGCCGCGGCCTCCCGCCCCTCCCCCGACGCAAAGTCGGCCACAGGCCCGCGGGGCACGTACCAGATCCCCCCGAGCCCGGGCGCGATCCGCCGCTCGAGCGCGACGAGCGCCGCGCGGATCTCCGATCCCTCCACCGCGGCCAGCGCCCATGCGCGCCAGCCTTCTCCCGTCTTCACCTCGGCCCAGGCGGGGGACTGGAAGAGCCCCTCGCCCTGCTCGTCCAGGAACTTTGTGTAGCGCTCGCGATCGGGGCCCCGGAGATCGAGCTCGACGATTCTCATGGCTCCTCCCCGGCCCGCCGGACGGCCTTCACCAGCCACAGGTGCGCCAGCGCGCGCGCAAGGGGCGTCCGCTCCAGTCGCCGGTCCAGCCGCGGGATCCAGGCGAATCCGCGGCGCCCCATCAGCCGCTCGCCCACGCTGCGCGCCGGGAAGTGGCGGACCCCGACGGACGCGACCACGTCGAAGCGCTCTCCCAGGAGCCGCTCGAGCTCCCCGGGACGGAAGCGGTGGTAGAAGAGCCCTCCCGGATGGAAGTCCTCGCGCGGAAGGAACGGGCGGCGAAACCAGGCATCGTGGTAGGCGGTGAGGACCAGCGTCCCTTCCTTCCGGAGGACGCGGGCGGCCTCCGCGGCGCCCCGGCGCCGCAGGTCCGGGTCGGGAAGGTGCTGGAAG
>JBGPLH010000302.1:0-4203 GCA_041486365.1 Thermodesulfobacteriota bacterium
CCTCGCCAACACGGGTGGCGAATAGGTCCGACGCGACCCATACTCCCCCCGCCCGCGACCCCCCGCGATCGGTCGGCTCAGGCGTTCGCCGGAGGCGCCGATAATAGAGGGTGCCGCGGGAAGTCGTGCACGCCGCCGGCGGGACGCGATGCTTGACAACTCGCGACCGCTGGACGGCGCAGGCATCGGAGGGATGCCCCCGCCAGGCAGGGGGGAGCGGGACCATGGGGATCGCAGCAAGGACGGCCAGCGCCATGACGGGTCCGAACACTGAGGGAATCCGGGTCCTCTACGAGAACGCCGTGGAGCGCCACCACTGGGGGCACGAGGTCATCCGGGAGGGCCTCTATCCTATCGAGCGGGATCTGTTCGAGCGATTTCTTCCGAAGCCGCCCGCGCGGCTCCTCGATCTCGGCTCGGGCGGCGGGCGCGAGGCGATTCCTCTGGCGCGCATGGGATATGAAGTGCTGGGGATCGATCTCTCGCCGAAACTGGTGGAGATCGCCCGTCGGAACGCGGCGGCCTTCGCGGATCGCGCCCGCTTCGAAACCGGCGACATCACGCGGATCGATCTGGAGGCGGAGAGATTCGACGCGGCGCTCATGCTCGCCCAGCTTTACGGCCACATCCAGGGGCGCACGCATCGGATCGACACCCTGCGCCGCGTGCGGCGCGCGCTCGTGCCGGGCGGGGTCCTGATCCTCAGCACGAAGGATCGCCTCGCCCGATTCTCCTCGCGCGCGATCTTCTCGGTGCTCAACCCGGCGATCCGCCTCACGGGGCTCCTCGATCTCGAGCCGAACGATCTCCCCGTCGTTTTCCGGGGAGGTCGCATCGACATGCCGGCCAGCATCCGCGAGCGCGCGATCTTCCACTGGCACGACGCGCGCGGGTTCGTCGAGGAGGCGCGGGAGGCCGGCTTCGCCATCGAGCACGCCGTGAACGTCGCCGGCACGGGGCTGGCCGGAGAGGATCACCTGCTCGGTGTGGGCGACCTGTTCTTCGTCTGCCGCAATTCACCCCCGGGCGGATCATCCGGCGATGAACCCCTTCACGTGGAACGCGCGCGCCGTCCTTCCAGGAGCGGTTGACTCCGTATCGTCCTCTCCATCTTCCACGCAGGCCGGACAGGTTCCCGAAAGCGGCCCCCTCGCGGGGGTCGCTTGATTTCCCGCGGAACGCGCGCCAGGATGCTCGGCGGCACCGGGCGGCTCTTCGTGGCGGACCAGCGGCATGCTCTCCGATGATGTTCCGGACCCGTAGTACAGGACGAGAGAGGGAGGCCATGGAGTTCAAGGACGACGAGGTGTACGTCGGGAAGGATCTCGGCGGGCAGGATCTGGAAATCACGGCGGACCTGATCGAGACCTACATCCGCGCGACGGGCGACGCGAACGCCCTCTACCGCCAAGGGCCGTCGCCGATCGCGCCGGCGCTCATCCTTTACAACGAGGTCTACAACCACTGGGGCTGGTACCTCCCGAACATCTTCGGGAACCTGCACGGGCGGCAGGAGTGGGAGATCTACCGGCCGCTCACCCGGGGTGAGCGCGTGCGGACGCGCTGCGCCGTGATCGACCGCTACACGAAGCGCGACCGCGAGTACATCGTGAACGAGGCGCTCACCTTCGATGCGAAGGGCCGCCTCGCCTGCCGGGGGCGGACGCACCAGAGCTTCCTGATGGAAGCCGTCCCCGACGGGCTCGATGCGGAGGCGAAGAAGAAGGAGAAGAAGGAGCGGCCGCCCCATCCATCCACGGTCGAGGGGAAGCGGCTCGATCCCATCGAGCGGAAGATCACGCTCGACATGAGCCGCGCGTTCTCGGGACCCTCGGAGAACTACCACACGGACGAGGCGATGGCGAAGCAGCTCGGCTTCCCCAAGGTGATCGTGCAGGGGATGCTCTCCACCTGCCTCGTGTCCGATCTCATGACGCGCAACTTCGGCGAGGGCTGGTACCTGGGCGGCCGCATGGCCGTGAACCTCACGGGGATTGTCTGGGCCGATGACGCGGTGATCACGCGCGGCACGATCACCGGCCTTTCGCCCGAAGGGCCGCACCGGCGTGTGACGCTCACCGTGTGGGGCGAGAAGGCCGACGGGACCCTCACGCTTGTGGGCGAGGCGAGCGCTCTCACGGACGAGCGCTGAGCCATGGCCGCGCCCTCCCGCCCGGCGGGGCTCACGATCCTCGCTGTGCTCCTGGCGCTGACGTCCGTCGGGACCGTCCTCTTCTGGATCGATTGGTTCTTCGGCGGCCACGTGGCCACGGCGGGCGAGGCCTGCTACGTGGCCTTCGAGAACGCCTTCCCGCTGGCCGACGGCGTGATGGTGCTCTTCATGCTCCTGGCCGCGCTGGGCCTCTGGCGCGTGGCGCCCGCGGGGTATCTCTTCGGCCTTCTCGGAGCGGGAGGCCTGCTCTGCCTCGGGGCGCTCGACACGTCCTACAACCTGCAGCACGGGAAGTACGCGACGATCGCGGACCCCGCGATGGTCTTCGAGGCCTACATCAACGTGCACTCGTTCCTGATGGGCGTCCTCACGATCGTCCTCGTCCACAGGCACCGCGCCAGGCTCCTCGCGGGTTCCGTGGCCGGCGAAGCGCGGGAGGGAACGACGGCCCTGCTGCACGCGTCGGCGCTCGTCTTCGTCCTGCTCTTCGGCCGCGTGGCCGCGGTCTGGGCGGGCGCACGCCCCTGGACCTTCGCGACTCCCGCGAGCGCGTCCTGCGCCGCGATCTTCGCCGCGACGTTTCCGCCGGCCGAAGCGCTCGCGGCGCTCGCGGGCCTCGTCGCGGTGGCGGGGTTCTTCCTCTTCCGCCCCTTCGGCCTCACCTCAGGCCTCACGGCCAGCGGCGCGCTCGCGTTCCTTGCCTCGATGAAGACGCTCTTCCTGCTCGAGAACGCCGGGCCCAAGTTTCCGGCGACGCCGGCGCGGATCGGATGGGCGGCGTTCCTGTATGCTTTCGCGATCGTCTCCGCGCTGGCCGCGTGGCGGGCCCGCGGCCGGCTGCTTGCCGGAGGTCCCGCGCCCGGAGGTCCCGCGCCCGAAGGTCCCGCGCCCGTAGGTCCCGCGCGGGGCGCGGGCCGACTCTGAGGAAGCGCGGGCCGACTCTGACCATGCGGGGGCGGGGCTAATCCTTACCTGACAGGAGAATTCCGATGGGTGCAGACGCTCGTGCGTTCCTCGACAAATGGCACCGGATCGTGCGGGAGCGGGACAAGGCGGCGATGTGGGAGATTCTCGCCCAGGACGTTCTCATGGGCGCTCCGCCGCACTGGCGCAAGCTGGAGGGGAGAGAATGGGTCGGGAAGCTCCTCGGCGTGATCATGGACACGATCGAGGACTTCACCTACCACCGCGAGTGGGTGAACGGCAGCGAGCTGGCGCTGGAGTTCACGGGGCGGGTCGGCAAGCGAGGGCTGCAGGGGATCGATCTCATCTCCCTCGACGACGAGGGGAAAATTCAGCGGCTCGACGTGATGATCCGGCCCCTCAACGCCCTCTCGGAACTTGCCGAGGTGGTCGGGCGGAAGATGATGGAGTAAGAGGAGCCGCCGCATGGCCGCGAAAAAAAAGCCGGGGCCGAAGGGCGCCCCGAAGAAGCGCTCGACCGCGTCGCGCAAGCGAATCCCGAAGGCGAAGACAGCGCGGGGACCCGAGCCCGCCGAATCGCCCCTGGACTTCACCGATTCCGGGATCGCGGAAACGGTCGCCCGCGTGAAGAAGGCCGGCGGGAGCATCGTGGGGGCGTACCGGGATCCGCTCTCGGGCACGCCGCTGGTCGCCGCGATCCTGCCGCTGGGCGCCGTGGAGCCCACTCCTTTCCAGCGCGAACTTTCCCCCACGCACGTGAAGCGCCTCGCGCAGAAGATCGACGAGTGCGGCGTGTTCCTCGATCCGATCATCACGGTCGCGTCGCCGGAGGGGGGGTTCTGGTCCCCGAACGGCCGTCACCGCCTCGCGGCGGCGAGATCCCTCGGCATGCGATCGATCACCGCCCTGATCTCCCCCGACCCCCAGCTCGCCTACCGGATCCTCGCGCTCAATACCGAGAAGGCCCACAACCTGCGCGACCGGTCGCTCGAGGTGATCCGCATGGCGCGGGAGATCGCGAAGCGCGACGCGAAGACGAAGGAGTCGGACCACGTGGAGGAGTTCGAGTCGGCGCCGTTCCTCACGCTCGGGATCATCTACGAGGA
>JBGPLH010000303.1:0-4179 GCA_041486365.1 Thermodesulfobacteriota bacterium
CGTCCCGAACAAACGCCTGGGGCGGCTACTCGCTCGTCAACTACCGTTTCCATCCGAAGTGGGCGGCAGGCGCCCGGGTGGACTACCTGCACCCTCTCGACGAGATCGTTACCGGCAACCGGGTCTGGTCCACCGCGGCATGGCTCACCTATATCCAGAGCGAGCTGATGCAGGTGCGCTTGCAGGTCCAGCACACCGACTTCGGCAGCCCCTTCTTCCTCGCGAGCCTGCGGGACTCCTCGGCGGACGAGGTGTTTCTCCAGTTCCGGTTCCAGATCGGCGTCGACCGCCACGGCCTGCAGTGAGCGGGGAGACGCCTTGAGGAGAGATACGATCATGCGACTCATCGGAAAGCTTCACGCCACCCGGGCGGTTGCCTCGGGGGTTCTTGCCCTTCTCGTGGCGCTCGCGCCGGGCACGGCCCTCGCCGCGAAGAAGATCAAGGTCGTGGCCACCATCTCGGTCTTCGGCGACATCGTGCGCGAGATCGGGGGGGACGAGGTCGAGGTGACCGTCCTGGACCCGCCCACCCAGGACGTGCACTTCTATGAGCCCAAGCCCACCGACATTCTCAAGCTCTCGAAAGCGGATCTCTTCGTGCACGCGGGGCTCGACCTCGAGCAGTGGCGGGGCCCGCTCGTGGAGGCCGTGCGAAACAAGGACTTCTTCCCCGGCGGGCCGAGACAGGTGGACTGCGCCCAGGGCATCGCGCTGCTGGAGGCTCCGACGGGGAACCAGCTTTCCCGCGCCTACGGCGACGTCCACCTGTATGGAAACCCGCATTACTATAACGACCCGTCCAACTTCGGAATCATCGCGGCGAACATCGCGGGGAAGCTCGCGGAAGTGGATCCCTCGAATGCCTCCGAATACAACCGGCGCCTCTCGGCCTTCCGGACGAAGCTCGATGCAGCGCTCGCGCGGTGGAAGGCGACGCTCGCGCCCTTCGCGGGACAGCCACTCGTGGCCTATCACAACACCTGGCCGTACTTTGCGCGAACCTTCGGGCTCGAGATCGACACGTTCCTCGAGCCCAAGCCCAACATCCCTCCCTCCCCGTCTCACTTGCAGGAGGTGATGAACGAGATTCGCGAGAAGAAGATGCGCGTGATCCTGATCGAGCCCTTCCAGCACCGGCCCTACGCCGAGCAGGTGGCGTCGCAGACGGGAGCACAGGTGGTCCTCGTCTCCCAGACGCCAGGTGGCATGCCGGGAACGGACGATCTCTTCGCGTGGATGGACGCGGTCACCTCGTCGATCGCCAAGGCTCTGGCCGGCGGTCCCTCACGAAGCGGAGGATCGTCATGAAGTCGTCCCGACGCCCTGTCCTCCTGGTGGCCCTCTTGGTGGCCGTCCTGGCGCTGTCCGCTGCGATCGGCTGCAACGGGACCCCGAACGTCGATCGGCGGCTGGCCTATGCCAACCAGCACACCGAGCTCACGCCGGAGAAGCGCGAGGCGATCGCCGAGGGGCGTGTCGAGCCGGGGATGACCATGGAAGAGGTCCGCGCCATGGTGGGGAAGCCGACGCATATGACGCGAAGCAGGCGGGAGGGCCGGACCGGGACGATCGACGTCGAGGTGTGGATTTATCCGGGCCCGGTGATCCGCCCGTCGGTCATGAAGTCGGTGGCCAATTCCGAGTTCCTCATGCGGCTCCGATTCGAGAACGGGCTGCTCAAGGAGATCCGTGAGATCTGATCCTGAAAAGACGCTCGTGGAAATCGAGGGCGCGACCTTCGGCTACGGTCGCAAGCGAATCCTCACGGGCGTGAACCTGCGCATCGTGCGTGGGGACTTCGTCGGCCTGGTGGGGCCCAACGGCGTCGGAAAGACCACGCTCGTCCGGGCCATCCTCGGCACTCTCCGGCCGATGGACGGACGGCTCGAGTACGGAGGTGGCGTGAGGCCCCGCTTCGGCTACGTGCCCCAGCGCGGGCACCTCGATGTCCTCTATCCGCTCACCACGCTCGACGTGGTGCTCATGGCCCGCCTCGGGCGAGGCGCCCTCAGGCGCTTCGACGCGGAGGATCGCGCGCGCGCCGGCGAGGCGCTCGAGCACGTGGGGCTCACCGATCGGGCGAACACCCTCTACCGCGATCTGTCGGGCGGTCTGAAGCAGCGAACGCTCATCGCCCGCGCCATCGCCTCCGAGCCCGAGGCGCTCGTCCTGGACGAGCCGACGGAGGGGCTCGATCTGCTATCGGGCCACGCGGTCCTAAAGCTGGTTCAGGACCTCCAGACGCGCCATGCGCTCACCGTGATTCTCGTCAGCCATGCGCTGGACGAGGTGGCCGCCACCGTCCGAAGCCTGATCCTCATCGAGAGCGACGGCCGGATGGAGGTGGGGCCCCGGGAGGAGGTGCTCACCGAGGATCACCTGTCCCGCCTGTACGGCGTGCCCATTCGCGTCGGCGAGGCGCTGGGCCGTTTCGTCGTCACCCCCGCGAGCACGGAGCGTGAGCCGTGATCGGGCATCCCCAGATGCTGGCCGAGATACTCGCGCCCTTCCAGCTCCCGTTCATGAAGACCGCCCTCGCGGCCGGCTGCGCCACCGCCGTCGTCTGCGCGGTGATCGGCGTGTACGTGGTCCTGAACCGGATCGTCTTCCTCGGCGCCGCGCTCGCGCAGCTCTCCGCCGCCGGAATTGCGCTCGGGTTCCTCGTCGGACTGCACACGACGGGCCTGGCAATCCTGCTGGCGGTGGCGGGCGTGCTTCTCCTGTCCTTCCGCCCCGCGACGTCGCGCATCCCCGCGGACGGCCTCCTGGGCATCGTCTTCTCCGTCGCCTGGGCGGCGAGCATCCTCATGGTGGCGCGAAGCGCGCAGGGGGCGGAGGAGCTGAACTTCCTCCTGCAGGGGAACATCCTCACGGCGAGCCACGGCGACGTCCGGCTCGTCTCAGGCCTCCTGGCGGCCATCGTCGGCCTGCATCTCCTGTGCGTGAAGCCCTTCGTCTTCGTCTCCTTCGACCCCGAGACCGCCCGCACGCTCGGCGTGCGCACGCGCCTGTGGACGATGCTCCTTTACACGAGCCTGGGAGCCACCATCGCGCTCACTATCCACGTCGTGGGGATCCTCGTCGTCTTCGCCCTGCTCGTGATCCCGCCTATCTGCGGGCTGCTGCTCGGGCGGCGCCTGCCGTCGGTCTTCCTGGTCTCGGTGATGGTGGGGCTGGCGGGCGTGGTGGGCGGGCTGCTTCTTTCCTTCCACGCCGACTTGCCCTCGGGCCCGGCGATCGTCGCGTTCCTCGGGGCGATCGTCGGGATTGTCCGGGTCCTCAAGCGCGGCAACGCCTGAGCGCCGCGTCCTACTTCTTCCGCTTCAGAAGGCTCAACCCGAAGAGCGCCGCGCTCACGCTCACGACGGCGGGCCCGAGCTCGAGTCCGTAAACCCGCGAGAGGATCATCCCCGCGAGGACCGACAGGACGCTCATGAGGGAGGAGACGATGAGAAAGCTGCGAAGCTGGTGGGTGAGCTGGTAGCTGGTGGCGGCGGGGATGATGATCAGCGAGCCGGCGAGGAGCGCGCCCAGGAACCGCAGCCCGAGGAGGATGGACGCGACGAAGGAGAGCAGATACAGGAGATTCAACCGATCGAGGTTCACGCCCGTGGCCGCGGCGAGGTCGGGGGAGAAGATGCTGAGCATCAACTCGCTCCGCCGCGCGAGGAGAAACCCCACAACGAGGACAGAGAGCCCCGCGTAGAGGATGAGGCTCCAGGAAGAGAGCGTCTCGAAGTGCCCGAAGAGGGCTTCGATGAGGTCCTCGCTGGGCGTGACGAGGGCGCCCACGGCAAGCGAGGCTGTGAAGATGACTCCGATGGCGGTCTCGGTCGCGAGGCTCGTGCGCTGCTGGAGCTTCCAGATCAGGAGGGCTCCCGCGAAGAGCGTGACCGCTCCCCCCAGCACCGGCTGGACCTTGAGCAGCAGCGCCAGGCCGAGCCCGGGGAGCGCGATGTGGGAGATCGCGTCTCCCGCCAGCGTGATCCGCTTCATGAGCGCGAAGCTCCCCACCAGCCCCGCCGTGCCGGCGGCGAGCAGCGCGAGAAGCACGGAGAACGTCTCAGCGGGCATCATGCTCGTGCAGGTGCGCGTGGAACTTCCGCGGCGCGCCGTAGAGTCGCTCGAGGGCCTCGGGCGTCAGGACCTCCCGGGGCGGGCCGAAGTAGAGGCTGGTCC
>JBGPLH010000304.1:0-4178 GCA_041486365.1 Thermodesulfobacteriota bacterium
CGCCCGCCCGTGGCCGACATCCACTGGGCCGACTTCACGCGCGTCGAGGAGACGATCCGGCGCGGCGAGGAAGCCGCGGAGGCCGCGCTGCCGCGGATCCGGGAGCTCCTCGGGCGGGTGCCCTCGCCGGAGGCGCTGGTACTGCCGATCCCCGCGGCCCAGCCCTCGGCGGGAATCCTCGGTCGGCTGCGCCGTGCGGCCAGGCGCATGGGCGACCGCCTCGGAGTGATCCTGATCGCGGGAATCCTCGGAATCCTCCCGACCGGCTGCGACCGGGGCGCCGCGAACGACGCGGACGTCCCCTCCGCCTCTCTGCTGGCCGCCCAGGACGCCTTCGAGCGGGTGGCGACCGAGGTCGTCCCGACCGTCGTCAACATCCAGGCGGAGGACATCGACCCTGCCGTCGCCGCCTCCCAGCGGGTGGAGGACAGCGGCTACAGCCCCGATGAAGGGGCGCTCGGGCCCGGCGGCGCGACGAACGCGGGCTCCGGAATCGTCATCGCGAGTGACGGCTACATCCTCACGAACCACCACGTCATCGCGGGAGCGCGGACGATCCGGGTGCGGCTCGCGGACGAGCACGAGCTGGTGGCGAGCCTGGTCGGCGCCGATCCGGTGACCGATCTGGCGGTCCTCAAGGTCACGCCCTCCCGGCCCCTTGCCGTGGCGCGCCTGGGAGATTCTGACTCGCTCAGGCGAGGCCAGTGGGCGATCGCCGTGGGGAACCCCTTCGGTCTGGAGCGCACCCTCACGGTGGGCGTCATCTCCGCCACGGGGCGCTCGAACATCGGCCTGAAAAGCTACGAGGACTTCATCCAGACCGATGCGGCGATCAACCCGGGCAACTCGGGCGGCCCCCTCGTGGACATTCACGGGCGCGTGGTCGGGGTGAACAACGCGGTCGTCGCGCCGGGCCAGGGCATCGGATTCGCCATTCCGATCAATCTCGCCAAGGACGTGCAGCGCCAGTTGATCAGCCAGGGAAAGGTGACCCGGGGCTGGCTCGGCGTGGACGTGCAGCGGCCCGGCGCCGAAGCGGCGGCGGAGGCCGCTGTCGCGGGCCTGGTCGTGAACGCCATCTACCGGGGAAGCCCCGCCGAGAAGGCGGGGTTGCGACGGGGCGACGTCCTGCGCGCCTACGAGGGACACCCCATCGAGAACGTCCAGATGCTGCAGCGGCTCGTGGCGCACACCCCCGTGGGCCGCGCCGTGGAGATCACGCTCGAGCGCGGGGATCGCACGATCCGCATCCCCGTGATCATTTCCCGCCGGCAGGCGGGCTGACGAAAGAACACAAGGACGACCGGAAAGCGGGGGGAGAGCCGGTGGGCCTTATCAACACCCCGGAGGGGGCGAGGCGCCTTGCGCGCGCCATCGTCTCGGACATCCGGATCTACAACGAGACCAAGGTGGCGGAGGGGATCGAGAAGGACACGATCCTGGATCTCCTGGCGGCGGAGCTGGAGGAGGGCCGGGCGCTCTTCGTGAGCCGGGTGCACCCGGGCCTGCACGCCCCCTGGTACGATCGCGCCATCGTGGACGTCCTCGTGTACCAGAGTCGAAGCATCCGCTCGTGGATCTGGTGAGCGGTCCCGCCCGCCACGCGCTTCGGGTGGGGCCCGACGACGCTGGAAAACGCCTCGACATCTTCATCGCGACGAGCCTTCCCGAGTTTTCCCGTAGCCGCGTGCAGGCGCTGATCCGAGGGGGGCACGTCCGGGTGGACGGCCGCGTTCCCCGGACGGGCGAGCGCACGCGGGCCGGCAGCGCCATCGAGCTGGAGGTTCCGGCGCCCGCCGTCCCCAGCCTCCAGCCGGAAGACATCCCGCTCCGTATCGTGTACGAGGACGACGACCTCATCGTGATCGACAAGCCCTCGGGGATGGTGGTGCACCCCGGGGCGGGCCGGTCCACCGGGACGCTGGTCCATGCGCTGCTCCACCACTGCCGGCATCTGCCCGGCATCGGCGGGGAGCTGCGGCCGGGGATCGTGCACCGGATCGACAAGGGCACGAGCGGTCTCCTCGTGGCGGCCAAGAGCGAGGGGGCGCACCGGGGCCTGTCCTCGCAGTTCAAGGCTCACACCGTCGACCGGGAGTACGTGGCGATTGCCTGGGGGCGGTTCCGGGAGCCCGAGGGGCGCTTCGACCGGCCGGTGGGGCGCCATCCGACGGACCGCAAGCGGATGAGCGTGGCGAGCCGCGCAGGCCGGCACGCGGCGACGCGCTACCGCGTCGAGCGCGAGATCGGCCCCTTCAGCCTCCTGCGCCTGTCCCTGGAGACCGGGCGGACCCACCAGATCCGGGTCCACCTGGCGGCTGCGGGGCACCCCGTTGCGGGCGACCCGGAGTACGGGGGGGTCTCCCCGGCCAGGGGCCTCCCGGGGGTTATCGCCGCAGCGGTCCGGGGGCTGGGGCGGCCCGCCCTGCACGCGGCCGTGCTGGGCTTCGAGCACCCGGTGCGTGGAGGGCGGCTCAGGTTCGAGTCCCCCCTGCCGGAGGACATGGCCGCGTTCCTGGAACGGCTCGGTCGGAGCGCGTCATAGCCGCCGGGTCAAGTTTCATGAAGGGTTCCCGATAAGACTGGGGACACAAAGGCCTTGACACGGCGGGGGGCGTGCGGTACTTAGCGAGTGTCATTCCACCTCTGGCCACGCACTTCCGATACCCCCTGCTCGCTTCTGGCGGACCCAGCACGCTTCCGAACCAAAGTTGAATCGCAGGACCCTCGCCGCGATCGCGACATGAGCGCGGCCAAACCCGGACGATAGCCCGGACCCGCGAGCCTCGATAAGACTCCCAACCATGCCTTCCGAGCCAACCCGGACTCCGGGAACCACGCGACCCCGCGGTCGCACCTGCGAAGGCCACCACAGTACGCTTCTCCGAAACTGAACCATGCCCCGGGACTTCACCGGCGCATCCAGCCCCACTTCCCACCTCGGAGAGCGTCAGGAGCCACGATGAACCTGAAGGACCTCAAGGAAAAGAAGATCAGCGACCTGACCCACCTGGCCCGCGATCTGAACGTGGAAGGCGCGAGCGGCATGCGCAAGCAGGACCTCATCTTCGCGATCCTGCAGGCACAGGCGGAGAAGGAGGGCCTGATCTACGGCGAGGGGGTCCTCGAGATCCTTCCCGACGGGTTCGGGTTCCTGCGCGCGCCCGACTACAACTACCTGCCGGGGCCGGACGACATCTACGTATCGCCCTCGCAGATCCGCCGCTTCAACCTGCGCACCGGTGACACGGTGTCCGGCCAGATCCGGCCGCCGAAGGAGGCGGAGCGATACTTCGCGCTCCTCAAGGTGGAGGCGATCAACTACGAGGATCCCGAGGTCGTCCGCGACAAGATCCTCTTCGACAACCTGACGCCGCTGTACCCGCAAGAGCGGCTGGTTCTCGAGTACGACCCGAAGAACTACACGACCCGCGTCCTGGACCTCATGACCCCCATCGGCAAGGGGCAGCGCGGCCTGATCGTGGCCCCGCCCCGCACGGGCAAGACGGTCATGCTGCAGAACATCGCCAACGCGATCACCAAGAACCACAAGGAGGTGATCCTGATCGTCCTCCTGATCGACGAGCGCCCCGAGGAAGTGACCGACATGGAGCGCAACGTGGACGGCGAGGTGATCAGCTCGACCTTCGACGAGCCCGCCACCCGGCACGTGCAGGTGGCCGAGATGGTCATCGAGAAGGCGAAGCGCCTCGTGGAGCACAATCGCGACGTGGTGATCCTGCTCGACTCGATCACGCGGCTCGCGCGGGCCTACAACACGGTGGTCCCCCACTCCGGAAAGATCCTATCCGGAGGCGTCGACTCCAACGCCCTGCACAAGCCCAAGCGCTTCTTCGGCGCGGCGCGGAACATCGAGGACGGCGGCAGCCTCACGATCATCGCGACGGCGCTCGTGGACACGGGCAGCCGGATGGACGAGGTGATCTTCGAGGAGTTCAAGGGCACCGGCAACATGGAGGTCCACCTCGATCGCAAGCTGATCGACAAGCGCGTCTTCCCGGGCATCGACATCGCGAAGTCGGGTACGCGCAAGGAAGAGCTGCTCCTGGACGAGAAGGACCTCAACCGGATCTGGCTCCTTCGGAAGGTGCTCCAGCCGCTCAGCCCCGTGGACGCCATGGAGTTCCTGCTCGACAAGATGAAGGGCACGAAGACGA
>JBGPLH010000305.1:0-4168 GCA_041486365.1 Thermodesulfobacteriota bacterium
CTCGCGCCGGACGCCCGTCATGTAGTGACGGCCGACAGGATAGCAAGGACAGGATTTCATGCATTCCCTCCAGGGCTTCACGCATCATCCCGGCGCGCACTGCGGGTCCACCGCGCTGAACAACCTCGCGCGCTTCTACGGCCATCCGCTGACCGAGCCGCTGTGCTTCGGACTCGGAGAGGGGTTGGGCTTCATGACGGTCGTGCTTCCCGGCCGCTCTCCATCGCACCTCGCGATGGGGCGCAACCCTTTTCTCGAGGAGCGCTTCTTCCACAACCTCGGTATCCCGTTCCAGTGGGCACAATCGCCGGACGCGAAGGAGGCGTGGCGCGCGGCGCGCGAGGCGATCGATCGCAACGCCCCCGTGCTTCTCAAGACCGACCTGCACTACCTGCCCTACTACCATTCGAAGACCCACTTCTCGGGGCACGTGGTCGTGCTCACGGGCTACGACGAGCAGGGCGGGGAGGCGATCCTTTCGGATACGCACTTCGAGACTCTGCAGAACGTGTCGATCGACGAGCTGGCGCAGGCACGGAAGTCCCGGCACCCGCCCAACCCCCTGGAGAACCACTTCCACGTCGTCGAGCGGTTCCCGATCCCGGATGACCTCGCGCCGGTATTGTGCCGCGCCATCGCCCACCAGGCCAAGAGCATGCTCGAGCCACTGGAGTACGGCGCCGCAAAGGCGGGCGTGCCTGGGATGGAGCACCTGGCGCGGACCTTCGGGGAATGGGCGCAGGCTCCGGACTGGTCCTGGTGCGCCCGCTTCGCGTACCAGATCATCGAGCGGCGCGGGACCGGCGGCGGGAACTTCCGGCGCCTGTACGCCCGCTTTCTAGCGGAGGCGGAGAGCCGGCTGCCGGGGAAGGGACTTTCGGGGCTCTCGGCACGGATGGAAGCCATCGCGGATCGCTGGACCGATCTTGCGACGCACCTGAAGGAAATCAGCGAGGCGGAGGAGCCCGCCGGATTTGCGGCGGCCGGCGAGCGCATGGCCGCCATCGCCTCCGCCGAGCGCGCCTACTACACCGCCGCGCTGGCTTTTGCCTGAGGTACCCCGCCCCGAGGTCCCTCGCGAAGCGAGGGCCGACTCTAACCAAGCAAAGACCGACTCTGACAAAGCTAGGACCGAGAAGGTTCGTGGAAGAGCGGCGCGCAGAGATTTCACAAGAAGACCGTTGATCCCCCCGCAGGCTCGCCTATGATTGGGCAGATGACTTCCCGCACCCTTCTTCGATCGATCGCGCTCGCGGCTCTCGGCGCCGCGCTCGTCCTCGCGCCCGGCCCTGTCACGCCCGGCGGGCCGGGCGGCGCCGCCGTGGCGGAACCAGCGCCGTCGGGCGATCGCGTCCTGGAGCGGGCGCGCTACATCTTCGGCTGGAACGGAATTCCCGCGGCGGTGGCCGAGTTCACGCTCTCGCGTCGCGTGCAGGACGGGCGGCCGGTGCTCCACTTCGTGGGCAACGCCCGGACCACGGACCAGGTCGACTATCTCTGGCGCATGCGCGACAACGTGATGGCGCGCATGGACGCCCGCACCTACCTGCCGCAGCGCTTCGAGCTGTTCCGCCGCGAGAACGACACCCGCCTGGACACGGTGATCGTCCACGACGAGGGGGAGAGCAAGCTGCGCGTGGAGCGCATGAAGCGGGGGACGCTGCGTAAGTCAAGCTTCCCCGCCCGGAACCTCTACGACCCCGTCTCGGCGATGCTGCTCCTCCGGAGCGACAACCTCGCGCCGGGTAGGACGCGCACCATCCGGATCACGGAGGGGAAGCGCATCTACGAGCTGATCCTCAGGGTGCTCGCCCGCGAGAAAATCCGCCTGAACGGCGAGTCGTTCCCCGCCCTCAAGCTCTCGGTCCGCTACCGCGCCCTGGACGGATCCGTTTCCTCGGAGGAGGACGGCATCCAGAGCACCACCCTCTGGGTCTCCGACAATGACGGGCACGAGATCCTGCGGGTGGAGGCGCAGTCCCCGCTGGGCCTATTCTTCGGCGAGCGAGCGGGCTAGAGGTCCGGAGGCTTCTCCGGCCTGTGGAATTCCTGTGGGTAACTGATCGGCCGATTGTCGAGCTTCGATCCAGGCCACTGCCTTTCCGGTTTCAACCCTCTGACATCGCAGGGCTTTCGAAATCAGCGGTTTTCCGCCGTGCGGGGGGAAGGTTGCCCACAAGCACGGGTGCGCAAACTCGATTGAGAAAGTGGGGAATGGGCCGAGATGGGCGTCCCGCTTGAAAGATTCGGGACGTGACTATTCGCCGTGGAGGACCACGGCGTTCTTCCCGCCTGCCTTGGCGGCATACATCGCGGCGTCGGCCTCACGAAGGATGCGTTCCTTCAGGCGGCGCGGCGAACGGTCCCCCGGGATCCGCGAGAGGCTCTGCACCCCGATGCTCGCCGTGATGCTCCCGGCGATGGGAGGCGCGTTCACCCCCGGGCCGGGGACCTTCAGGAAGACGTGCTCCGCCACCGTGCGCAGGACCTTCCTCGCGACCGACATCGCCTCCCCGGGAACCCGGCCGGGGAGCACGACGACGAACTCATCCCCACCATAGCGGCACAGGGTCGCCCCGGGATCTCCGACCGCGGCGCGCAGGAGCGGCCCCATCTCCGCCAGGGTCTGGCCCCCCGCGAGGTGGCCGAAGTGATCGTTCACGGATTTCAGGCCGTCCAGGTCCAGGAACAGGACGGAGAGATCGGTCCCCTCGCGAAGCGCCGTCTCCACATCCTCCAGGAGGCGATGGTGGAGCCAGCGATCGTTGGCCAGTCCCGAGAGATCGTCCCGCCGCGCCATCTCCAGGAAGACCCGCGCGTTCAGCAGGTTCCGGATCGACGTCGAGATGTACCCCGCGAAGATCTCCAGCAGCCCGAGATCCTCCTCGCCGTAACACTTAGCGCCGCGGCGGTTGATCAGCTCGATGACGCCGCACACCTCTCCCTCCAGCCGGATCGGCACGCAGACGATCGACTCGGGCCGTAAGTCCAGCCGCGCGGCGAACTCGCGGGCGAAGAAGGGATCCCGCTCCACTTCGCGGCTCAGGTACGCCTTTCCTGACCGGTACACCCGGCCGACGATGCCTTCCTCCGCGGGCATGGAGCGCCCGAGGATCTCCTCCGCGCGATCCCCGAAGCAGGCCACGAACACGAGACTCCGGTCCTTCGGATCGGCGGTGGGCGCGTCCGGATCCTCGAGGAGGATGGATCCGGCTTCGGAGGGAACGAAGGCGTTGGCCTGGATGAGGATCTGGCAGAGGAGGGCGTCGATCTCGAGATCCGCGGCCAGCCCGCCGGCGGATTGCCTCGTGGAGAGGAAACGGTGGATCTCGTTGGGCCCCACCGAGCGGAGATTCATGAGGACGGCCTTGGGCGAACGCGCGTCCGTCCGGGTGCCGGGTCGGGCGGCTCAGCCGCCCGCGAGTCGTTCGCGCATGGCCGAGAGCGTGACGCGGTAGTCCGGGCTCTCGAATACGGCGGAGCCCGCCACGAAGACGTTCGCGCCCGCGCGCGCGACGTCGCCGATGTTGTCCACCTTGATCCCTCCGTCCACCTCGATGTCCACGGCCAGGCCCGCCCGGTCGATCCGCTCGCGCAGCGTGTGGATCTTCCGGAGGCACGCGGGGATGAATTTCTGGCCGCCGAAGCCCGGGTTCACGCTCATCACGAGGACGAAGTCGATATCCGAGAGTACCAGATCGAGGTGCTCGAGGGGCGTGGCCGGGTTCAGCGCCACGCCGGCGCGGGCGCCGGTCTCGCGAATTTGCTGCACGACCCGGTGCAGATGGGTGCACGCCTCCGCGTGCACGCTGATCCAGTCGGCCCCCGCCTTGCGGAAGGCTTCGATCAGCCGCTCCGGGTTCTCGATCATAAGGTGGACGTCGAGCGGGAGATCGGTCACGCGGTCGAGACAGGCGACGATCGGGGGGCCCAGGGTGATATTCGGCACGAAGTGGCCGTCCATCACGTCGACGTGGAGGAGGTCCGCTCCCGCCGCCGCCACGGCGGACGCCTCCTCCGCGAGTCGCGCGAAGTCGGCCGAGAGGATGCTGGGGGCGATTTTCGCGACCGATCCCGCGCCGACCTTCACGCTCATCCCGTCCTCCTGAACCGCGCCGCGAAGCCGGAGGTCCCGAGCGAAGCGAGGGCCGACAAGATCTGATATGCC
>JBGPLH010000306.1:0-4164 GCA_041486365.1 Thermodesulfobacteriota bacterium
CCCGCGGCGTGAAGTCCAGCCTTGAAACCCGTGCGTTACAGGGATGTACTCGGCTCATCGAGCGTCTCCGCCCTCGCTGCGCGCCGGTGGCGCGGCACGGGCGCGGCGTGATAGATAGGGCGCCCGCATTCCCGAATCCGGGAAGGAGGCCACCCGTGGGAATCGACAGGCGACCGGCTCCGCGCATGCGGCGGATCGCCGCGACGGCGCTGTGCGCGCTCGCCATCGGCGCATGCCCGGCTCCGCCCGGGCCGGCGCGAAGGCCCGTCGAGAGCCGCGGCGGGATGGTTGCGACCTCCTCGCCCGACGCCACGAGGGTGGGGGTCGAGGTGCTGCGCCGGGGCGGCAACGCGGTGGACGCCGCCGTTGCGGTGGCTTTCGCGCTCGGCGTCGCCGAACCCTGGAACTCGGGCGTCGGAGGCGGGAGCCTGATCCTCGTATGCATGCGCGACGGACGCACGGCGGCCATCGACGGGCGTGAGACGGCTCCCGCGGCCGCGCGGCGCGATATGTACCTCGATGGGGCCGGGCGGCCGACGGAGGACTCGCGCACGGGGCCGCACGCGATCGCGGTTCCAGGAACGGTGGCGGCCCTGGCGCTCGCGCGGGAGAAGTTCGGGAGCCGGCCGTGGAAGGACCTCATCGCGCCGTCCATCACGCTCGCCGGGGAGGGCATCGCCGCGAGCCGGCGCATGGCGGAGGTGACCGCCTTCTCCGCGGGGCGACTGCGGAAGTCCACGGCCTGGTCGGCCATCTTCCTCCCCCGCGGGATCCCACCGCTTCCCGGGCAACGGATCCGCCAGCCCGCCCTCGCCGCGAGCTACCGTGCGATGGCCGAGGAGGGGCCCGCGGCGCTCTACGGCGGCCCGCTCGGTCGCGCGATCGCCGGGGAGGTGAAGGCGCGGGGCGGGATCCTGACCCTCTCGGATCTCCGGGACTACCGGCCCGTCCTCCGCGAGCCGCTGCGCGGGACCTACCGCGGCTACGAGGTGCTCGCCTTCCCGCCACCGGGCGGCGGCGTGGTGGTGCTGGAGACGCTGAATCTCCTCGAGCGCTTCCGGCTTCGCGAGGAGGATCCCGGATCTGCCGGCGCGATCCATGTCACGGCGGAGGCGCTGAAGCTCGCCTTCGCCGATCGCGCGGTGTACCTGGGGGATCCCGACTTCGTGAAGGTGCCGACCCGGGCCCTGATAGCGAAGGCCTACGCCGCGCGGCGCGGCGCGCGGATCCGCGGGGATCGAACCGTCCCGGTGGAGGGTGGGGGAGACGTGGAACGCCTCGCGGACGAGCCCGGCGGGGGCGCCCCGGGCGCGGGCGAGGGCGGGCACACGACGCACTTCTCGATCGTGGACCGGGAGGGGAACGCGGTGGCCGTCACCCAGACGATCAATCTTCCCTACGGCTCCGGGGTCGTGGCGCCCGGCACGGGGATCGTGCTGAACGACGAGATGGACGACTTCTCCGCGAAGCCCGGCGCGCCCAACGCCTTCGGCCTCGTGGGGACCGAGGCGAACGCCATCGCGCCGGGGAAGCGCCCCCTCTCGAGCCAGTCGCCGACGATTCTGCTGCGCGGGGGTCACCCCGTGCTCGTTCTCGGGAGCCCGGGCGGTCCGCGGATCGTGTCCGCGGTGGTCGAGACCATCCTGAACGTGGTCGACTTCGGAATGAACGTGCAGGAAGCCGTGGACGCGCGGCGCTTCCATCACCAGTGGAAGCCCGACGTCCTCCTGGTGGAGAAGGGGACGCCCCCGGGGGTGATCGCGGAGCTCGGGAGGCGGGGTCACGTGGTTCGGGAGATGGACCCCTGGGGCAGCGTGCAGGCGGTAGCCGTCGATCCGGAGGAGGGACGCGAGCGGGGCGGGAGCGATTCGCGAAGCCCGGGATTCGCCGCGGGGCCCTGAGCGCTCAGCGCGATCCAGGTCGACGCGCCCGGCGGGCGAGGGGTGCGGTTTTCCGGGCGGGCTTGCGGAGCGCGGGCGGCCGGACGAGGACGGCCACCGGCCGGTCCATGCGCAGGTACTTCCGCGCCACGCCCCGGACATCCTCCGCCGTGACCGCGAGGATCTTCTCGGGGTAGGCGCGCGACTCCTCCAGACCCAGGCCGTAGAGCTCGTTGAACCCCAGATTGGCGGTCTGCGACGTCGCCCGCTGCAGATCGATCTCGTAGCTCCCGACCACGTGGCGCTTCGCGCGCTCCAGTTCCTCCGCGGGGACAGTCTCCCGGCGGATCCGCTCCAGCTCCCTGCGCACGCCCGCGATGGCGCGGCGCACCTTCTCCGGGCTCGTGCCCATGTAGACGGCCACGTAACCCGGATCCATTCCCTCCAGGCTGAAGCTCGTCACCGAGTAGGCGAGGCTCTGCCGGTCCCGCAGCTCGACGAACAGCCGTCCTCCCTGTCCCGCGAGGATCGTATTCATCACCTCCAGCGCGTACTTGTCGTGGCTGTGGAGGGTCGTGCCGAGGAAGCCGAAGAGGAGGTGCGCCTGCGCCTTGTCCCGGAGGATCTCGCGGCGCTTCGGGGCGCGCGGCCCCACCTCGCGTGGGAGGCGTGGGCGCTCGAAGGCCCGCGGCTTCATCTTCCCGAAGGCCCGCCGCAGCGCCGCGATGACCTCTCTCGCGCCCACGTCGCCGACGACGGTGATGACCAGGTTTGCGGGGACACAGAGCCGGGCCCAGGTGCGCCGCAGATCCGCGCGCGTAAGCCGCTTGACGCTGGCCGGGGTGCCCAGCGTCGTGAGCCGGTAGGGGTGGCGCTCGTAGAGCGTCGCGGCGAAGGCGTCCACGGCGAAGCCCGCGAGATCGTCCTCGCGGCGCGCGATGGCGGCCAGCGTGTCCCGGCGCTGCTTCTCCAGCTCCCGCGGCTCGAACGTGGGGGCGAGCGTCACGTCCACGAGGAGATCCACCGCGCGGCGGAAGTGGCGGCTCAGCACCTCCACCTCCAGGCCGAGGCCGTTGCGCCCCGAGAAGGCGTTGATCGATCCGGCGATCCGCTCGATCTCCTCCGCGATGTCCTCCGCGTTACGCCGGCGGGTCCCCTTCGTGAGCATGTTCGCCATGAGATCGCTGATCCCGTTGTTGCGGCGATTCTCGATGAGCAGGCCGCCGAGCATCGCGACGCGGATCGACACGACCGGCACGGCGTGGCTCTCCTTCACGATGATCCGCAGGCCGTTGGGCAGGACCGTGAGCGAGGGGGGCCGGTCCGGGGGGCCCACGGCCACGGCCGCGTCCGGCGCCCCTTTGACCGGGGCCTGGCGCCGGGTGGTCGCGCCGGAGCGCGCCGGCGGCCGGGCCCGGGCCCGGCTGACAGAAGGGCGCGCCCGCTCCGCCGCCTCGAGGCTCGCCGCGGGCGTGAGCGCGCGGGCGGCGCGGTGAGGGACCAGGAGGGCGACGGAGAGGCGCTCGGGGGAGAAGACCCACTGGGCGACCCGACGGACGTCCTCCGGCGTGACCGCTTTCACGCGGGCGAGGAAGTCCGCTTCGAAGTTCACGTCGCCGGCCAGCGCCTCGTAGAAGCCCAGCTTGTGTGCCTGCCCCTGCACGGTCTCCTTGTCGTAGATTGCCTCCGCCTCGATGTTGAGCCGGGCCTTGGACAGCTCCGCGGACGACACCCGGTCCTCCCGCAGGCGGAAGATCTCCCGGAGGAGGGCCAACTGCGCCTCGATCTCGCGGCCCGGATCGACGAGGGCGCCCAGGAGGAAGAGCCCGGGGTCCCGGAGGGTGTACGCGTGCGCGCGGACGTCGTGGACCTTCTGCTGCTCTGCCTTCACACGCCGGTAGAGCCGGCTCGATTCCCCCTGGCCGAGGATCAGAGCGAGGACCTCGAGGGCGGGCGCGTCCGGATGCAGGAGGTCGCAGGCGGGGAAGGCCATCTGCATGTAGGACTGCTGCACCGTGTCGGGGACCACGGCGCTGCGCAGGGCGGTCTGCGGTGGTTCGCCGGAACGGCCTCCGCCGGTGACGGGCTTCGCGGGGAACGCGCCGAACGCCTCTTCGATCTTGCGCCGGAGCGCCTCCGTCCCGAAGTCTCCCACGGCCACGAGGACCATGTTGTTGGGCACGTACCAGCGCCGGTAGAAGTCGGTGATCATCTCCCGGGAGAAGGATCGCACGTGCGCCTCGGTGCCGATGATCGGGCGCCGGTAGGGGTGCACGCGATAGGC
>JBGPLH010000307.1:0-4139 GCA_041486365.1 Thermodesulfobacteriota bacterium
CCGTCGTGTTCCGGACCGGGAACAGGAGAGCCGCGACCACCAGCATGGGAACCATCCATCGCCGCACGATCACCCCGCCGCGTGGGCGCGCGCGGAGCGCATCGCGCTGCACGTCGCCCCACCGTGGACCTGCCCCTCTAGAACCGCATCCCCATCGCTACCGCGAAGAAGTTCGAGCCCCCGGCGATACCGCTCATGTCGGCCGTCGCTCCGCGAACGAGATCGATATCCTGGTGGGTGACCTCGGCGCGCAGCACGGCGCGCTCCGTGAGACGCCAGCCCAGAGCGAGCGAGTAGGCCTCGATCGATTCCATGTTCCACCCGAGGTCGCCGGAGTAGCGCGGCGCCAGCATGTACCCCTCGTTCGAGTCGTAGGTGCCGTAGCCGTTGGCCCGGAGCGCGAGGTACAGCGGCGCGAGCTTCGACGAGACGAGGCGTCCCTCGATCAGCAGCTCCGCGATCCAGTAGCGCAGGTTGCGATCGTAGAGGGCGGCGCCGGTGGAGTTCACGTCCACCCCGCCGTAGGACAGCCAGAGCCGGGCCCGGTCCTTCCACCGGAGGATCGCGTCCATCTCCACGGCGTTGATGTTCTCGAGCTCCTTGGGGCCGTCTGGAATCGCGACGCCGTGATCGAAGTTGGGCACTCCCGTCCAGGCGCCGAAGGCCACGGGGAGCGACTCTCCGAACCAGATCGCCGCCGGACTCGCCTGCGTCGGGGTGCCGATCCTTCCCGAATGCAGCACGCTCGCGCTCAGGTGGAGCCACCGCCAGGGATCGGTGAACACCTTGAGCGTGAGTTCCTTGTTGCCGTTGGCGTCCTCATCGAAGGACGTCTCACCGTTGCTCACGGAGGCGACGTAGCCAAAGCGGCCCTGCGGATCACCGCCGTACATCTTCACGCCCTCATCCCAGAACCAGGGCCCGCCCAGCGTCTTCGTGATGAAGGGATCGTCCTCGTAGCCGGTGCTGTAGCGCAGGTAGGCCTCCCCGAAGGGAATCTGGAACCGGCCCACCTGGAAGTTCACCCATCCCGTGTCGAGGAACCCCTGGAGGTCGGCGTACAGCTCGCCGACGTCGTTCACCACGTAGCCGAGTCGGACGAGATTCCACTCGAAGTGCATCCCGACGTCCCGGAAGATCTTGTGCTCCCCGAGCATCACGTCGCTGCCGAGGTTCGAGTCGAGGAACAGGCGCGTGTCCCAGATCTTGAACCCGTTGGACTCGACCAGGCTGTGCTCCTGCCCGTCGAAGTAGCCGACCTCCGCGCTCCCGGACAGGCGCGTCCGCCGCAGCCAGTCGGGGAGCGCACGGGCGGCCTCGTCCCGGCTCGTCTCCAGCTGGAGCAGGCGGGTCGACATCTCCTCGAAGCGCGCGGCGCCCTCCGCGCTCCGCTGCGACTCGACGGTCTGGAGGCGTTGCCTGAGATCGGCCATCTGCCTCTGGGACTCCGCCTGCGCGGCCTGGGCGGCCTTCAGAGCGCTCGCAAGCGCTTCCATCGTCATCTGGCCCCGCGCGGGAACCGCCGCCAGCGCGATCGCGGCGGCGGAGAGCGCGGCCAGCGCGCTAGGGCGCTTCATCGCTCGCTCCCCCCGCGGCCCGATCGGGGGCGTCCACGCGCAGATCGAAGTCCAGCCGCATGAGCTGGCCCGGTTTCACCTCGATCGCGCGCGACGCGGAGGGGAACCGCGGGTGCCAGGCCACCACGGTCGCCGGCCCCGGTTCCACGTCGCGAAGTGCCCACCGGCCGCCGTCGGAGACCACCGCGAAGGGGCCCGGCGAGACGAAGAGGATCGATGTCGTTTCCGGAGCGTCGAGGAGGTAGCAGGAGTGCGCGCCCGCCGGCGGCGTGGCTATCTCTTCCGTCGCGCCCGGATCGAGCCGGTGGAGGAGATTCATCGAAGGGCAGGAGATCGCGTGCGCCTGGTCCGACTCGTTCGAGAGGACGAACGTCCCCGATGCCCCCACGCTCGCCCGCGGCGGATCGAAGCGAGGACCGAGGGTCGAGCTGCGGATCGCGAAGCGGGCCGTGCCACCCGGCGCGGGGCGGCCCTTGAGATAGACGACGGCGAAGCCGGGATGATCGTAGTCGACGAACGTCACATCCCGGTAACGGATGCTCGCGTAGGGACCGTTGTCGGCGTGGCCGGGCGTCACCCCTTCGCGGGGGACGAGGCGGAGCCGGCCCTCGATCGTGCCCTTGCCCGACGCCGGCGTCGGGGACTCGGTGGCGCAGGCCCAGAGGGCCGCGAGGCCCACAAGCACGAGGAACAGGACCGGGCGACGGAACCTCATCGTCTTCTCTCCGAATTTACTCGTCGATCGAGAACGGCGTGCGGGATCGGATGCTCCGCGACGCGCACGGGCATCTCCCCGCGCGAAGGAGCGCACGTCTCCCCGAGATGGGAATTCCCTGTCACAAACATTTTTCGTGCGATCATGGGGAAAACTTGAGCGGGTGCCTCGGAATTGTGTCAGAGTCCCCGGAGCTTTGCGTTCGGCCGGCTGCCCTCCCGGCGGAGCGCGATTGACCCGGCCGGGGCCCTGTGGCAGCTTGGGGCACGCAGGTGCGACCGGCCCTTTTCTCACTGCTTTCCTGCCCGGGGGCGCCTCGTGCCCTTCCCCCGATCCGATTCGGGTCCCTTCTTCCCTTTGGCCGCGATGCCCGACCGCCGCCTCCCCTGGCGCGGGGCCGCGGCGGGCGTGCTGGCCGCGTTCCTGCTCCTCTCCGGCGACGCGATCGCTGGAAAATCACACCCTTCGAAGCTTTCACCCCCACGGCGCGGGTACCCACGGCTCGCGGTGGTGGAGTCGGGCTTTCCGCCCTCGGATGGCGCCGTTGTCGAGGCGGTGTACCGAAACCTCGGACTGGCCGACCTGATCGTCTTCCCCGGAAACCGCGCCAAGTGGTGGGCGCTCCCGCGTGACGCCAAGGGCTTCACGCTGCGCGATTACAATCCCAGGATGAAGATTCTCCAGTACCTCACGGTGAACATCTTCTCGACCTCGGGGCCCTCGGAGAACGAGATCACCCCTCCGCCGACCGATCCTGACGCGGCCCTGGCCGCGAGCACCTTCAGCCGGGAGGAATACTTCGGGATCGCCCGCGGCATCGGAAGCTTGAGCTTTCCCCTGCTCGCCGAGAACCACCCGCAATGGGACGGGGCCATCTACGACACCGCCTACGGCGACCTCTACGCGGACCAGGTCTATGCGAACTGGAACAGCCCGGCCTATCGCGCTTACGTGAAGCGCGCGATGGCGGAAGTGGCGGCGGCGGGTTTCGACGGGATGTTCTTCGACTTCGGGGCGGCGGGGTGGCTTTCATTCCAGAACGGGCACCCGACGGTGCTGCCCCCGGACTGCTTCCGGATGAAGGAGACGGGAAGCTGGTACTGGATGAGCCTTCCCGGCGAGCGATTCGAAGACCTCGGTCCGCCGCCCTCCCTGGACAGCCTGCGCGCGCTCGATCCGGCGGCGCTCGCCGAGATCGCGGACATCGACTTCTGCGCCGCGACGAGCGCCCCCGCGGATATCCACTCCCTGGAGGATGCCGAGGCGATGATCCTCGACTTCTACGCCGATCTGCGCGCCTCCTCCCCGCTTCTCCTCATCTGGAACGGCGCGCAGGAGGGAATGTCCAGGCGCACCGACGTGGTCCTCACCCACACCGACGGGGGCCACAAGGAAGGATTCGCTCTCCGCGACTGGACGCCGTCGGAGATGCGGCAGGAGCTGGATCTGGCGGAGTCGTTCAGCGCAAAAGCGAAGATCTTCGTGGCATGGAACCGCGCCGAGGCCCTTGATTCGGAGGGGCTGCTCTATGGGTACGCCGCCTGCATGATCGCGGGGGGACCGCTGACCTTCTGCGAATTCTTGGACGAGATCCCCGAGGTCGCGGCGATTCGCGCGGACCCGGGAAAACCCAAGGGCCACTACGTCACGCTCCCGGCGGGAGAGACCGATCTTGACCGGATCGTCTACCGGCGCGTCTGGAGCCGGGCCACGATGTACCTCAATCCCACCTCCTCGACGATCACCGTGGACAAGCGCACCCTCGCCCCGAAGAGCGCCCTCATCCTGACGAAGTGATCCCCGGGCAGCGCGCGGTCTCCCGCGCGATCACCCGCTCCTCGTCCGCC
>JBGPLH010000308.1:0-4131 GCA_041486365.1 Thermodesulfobacteriota bacterium
CGACGAGATTGACGCCGTCGGACGGCACCGCGGCGCGGGGCTCGGCGGCGGCCACGACGAGCGGGAGCAGACGCTCAACCAGCTGCTCGTCGAGATGGACGGCTTCGAGTCCAACGAAGGCGTGATCCTCATCGCCGCCACCAACCGGCCCGACGTGCTCGACCCGGCGCTGCTGCGGCCGGGACGCTTCGATCGCCAGGTGGTCGTCCCCAAGCCCGACGTGCGCGGCCGGGAGGCCATCCTGCGCGTGCACACCAAGCGCACCCCGATGTCCGAGGACGTGGACCTGGGGCTCATTGCACGCGGCACCCCCGGTTTCTCGGGCGCGGATCTCGAGAACCTCGTGAACGAGGCGGCGCTGCTCGCCGCACGCTACGACAAGACCGCCATCTGCGCCGGGGACTTCGATCTGGCGAAGGATAAGGTGCTCATGGGCTCCGAGCGCCGGAGCATGATCATCAGTGACGAGGAGAAGCGCGTCACGGCCTACCACGAGGGTGGCCACGCGCTCGTCGCGAATGTGGTTCCCGGGAGCGACCCTGTACACAAGGTGACGATCATCCCGCGGGGAATGGCGCTCGGCCTGACCCAGACCCTCCCCATCGACGACAAGCACACCTACCGGAAGCAGCACCTGCTCGCGATCATCGCCTGGGCCATGGGCGGCCGTGCGGCCGAGGAGATCATCTTCGGCGACACGTCCACGGGCGCGGCCAACGATCTCGAGCGGGCCAACGAGATCGCCCGGAAAATGGTCTGCAAGTTCGGGATGAGTGACCGGCTCGGGCCCGTCATCTACGGGAAGCAGGACGAGAACGTGTTTCTCGGCCGCGAGTTCGGGCACCAGCAGGACTATTCCGAGGACACCGCGCGGGAGATCGACGGCGAGGTGAAGCGGATCCTCACGGAGAGCTACGAGCTGGCCAAGCGCATCCTCACCGAGCGGATCGACGACTTGCACAAGATCGCCGAGGCGTTGCTGGAGCGTGAGGTGCTCGACGGCAGCGAGATCGTCGCCCTCATGCGGGGTGAGACGCTGCCGGCGTTCCAGCCACCTACCCCCAAGGCGACCGAAATGAAGGCCCGCAGGTCGGATCCGACCCAGGTTCGCGGAAAGAAGATTGTGGAACCGGAGCCGATGCCCAGCTGACCCCCCGCCGTCCCGGGGCTTGCCACGCGGTGAGAAGGCGGGCCGGACCCACGGAGCAGGCGGCGCAATGCCCATTTCGATCCGTCTCCTGAAGATTGACTCCCCCCAGGACGCCCTGCGCGAGCTCGACCGTGTCGGAACGGGCAGCGAGGCACGTGACCGGCTCGCGGCCAAGATGGTGCCGGTCCGGATCTGGCTCGGCGACGTCCGGACCCCCGCCGCCAATATCCTCAAGCAGGAGATGCTCGCCTCAGGCGCGGACGCCGCGGTGACCCGTGGCGCCGCGGCCTGCCTCGATCCCGTCTCCAGCGTCCTCCTGACCGGCACCCTCTCGCAGATCCGGCGACTCACGCGCGTCCTGCGGGATCAGCCCTTCGGCCTCGATCGCCTCGGCGATCGGATCGCCGCGTTTCTCTCCGCCATCGAGCGCCGCGAGTTCACCGTGAAGACCCGGCGGGGGGCCCTCTCCTTCGGGAAGCGCACCCTCGTCATGGCGGTCCTGAACGCGACCCCCGATTCTTTTTCCGACGGCGGGTGCTTCCTCGATCCGGAGGCGGCGGTGATTCGAGGCCTTCGTCTCGCGGAGGAGGGCGCCGACGTGATCGACGTCGGCGGCGAGTCGACGCGTCCTGGCGCGCGGGCCGTGTCCCCGGAGGAGGAGATCCGGCGCGTGATCCCGGTCATCGAGCGACTCGCGGCCCGCCTGTCCGTCCCGATCTCCGTCGACACGGCCAAGGCGCCGGTGGCGGAGGAAGCCCTGCGCGCCGGCGCATCCATCGTGAACGTGGTGGGCGCGCTGGCGCTAGACCCGGCGGTGGCCGGCGTCGCGGCGCGGGAGGAGGCGGCGCTCGTGCTCTCCCACATGCGCGGGCAACCGAAGACGATGCAGGAGGAGGCGCGCTACCCGCTCGGCGTGACGGGCGAGGTCGTCGAGGAGTTGGCCCGCGCCATGGCGGAGGCCGAATCGCGCGGGGTGGATCGCGAGCGGATCATCGTGGACCCGGGCCTCGGCTTCTCCAAGAGCGCGGGACACAGCTGGGAGGTGCTGCGGCGGCTGGAGGAGCTGCGCACTCTGGGCCGGCCGATCCTCGTCGGCACGTCGCGGAAGTCGTTCATCGGCGAGGCCACGGGCCTCCCGGTGGAGGAGCGCTTCCCCGGGGACGCGGCCGCGATGGCCATCGCGGTGCTGAACGGGGCGCAGATGGTGCGCGTCCACGAGGTGGCGCGGGCTATTCCGGTGCTGCGCATGGCCGAGGCGATCCGGGACGCGGGGGAGACGCCGTGAGCTCCATGGCCGAATTCGTCCGGAACCTCTACCTCGGGTTCTCCTTCAAGGACGCGCTCGACATCGCGATCGTGGCCTTCGGGATCTACTGGCTGCTGCTCCTCATCCGCGGCACGCGGGCGATGCAGATGCTCGCGGGCCTGTTCATCCTGATTCTCGTGCTGGCGGCCTCGCAGTACTTCCAGCTCTTCACGACGCAGTGGATCCTCGACAAGTTCCTCGGGTCCCTGCTACTCATCATCATCGTGATTTTCCAGCACGACATCCGGCGGGCGCTCACGCGGGTGGGGCGGGGCGTCTTCTATCCTCAGCTCGGGCGCTGGGAGGAGACCCAGATGCTCGAGGAGATCGCGAACACCGCGACGCTGTGCGCCGCCCGCCGAATCGGCGCGCTGATCGTTCTGGAGCGGGAGACGGGGCTGGAGAATTTCGTGGAGATGGGCGAGCCGCTCGACGCCAAGGTCTCCCGGGATCTCCTCGTGTCCATCTTCATGCCCGGCTCGCCGCTGCACGACGGCGCCGTGATCATCCAGCGGGGACGGCTCATCGCCGCCGGCTGCATCCTTCCGCTCACGATGAATCCCGACGTGTCCCGCGAGATGGGCACCCGCCATCGCGCGGCGATGGGGCTGACGGAGGAGACCGACGCGGTCGTGATCGTGGTGTCCGAGCAGACAGGGTTCATCTCGGTGGTGGAGGGCGGCGTCATGCGCGTGGCAGAGGACGCGGCCACGCTGCGCAGACTCCTGCAGGAGGCCCTCGCCCGCCGCCCCGTGCTCTCCCGGAGCGCGGCGAAGCGTGAGGACACGGCCGCCGCCGTTTCGGCGGAGCGCACCCCGCCGGCCCGACCCGGCGAAGAGGGAGTGGGGACGCGATGAAGGGGGCCCGGGGCTATCTCCTGGACAACCTGGGCCTCAAGGTGCTCTCGCTGGTGATCGCGTTCGTCCTCTGGATGATCGTCTTTCGCGGCGACCAGAGCGTGGGGCAGTCGCTCACCGTCCCCCTGCAGCTCGTGCCGGCACCTTCCCTGATGGTGGTGGGCCAGAGCAGCCGCACGGTGAAGCTCGACGTCGAGGGAACTCCCCAGGCGCTCCGGAACCTCGCCCCCGCGGACATCGTCGCGCGTATTGCGCTGCCCGAGGGGCGCATCGGGGAAATGGGCGTGGAGGTGAAGCCCGCCCATCTGAACCTGCCGCGGGACATCCGGGTGACCGCCATCACGCCACCCGTCGTATCGGCCGTGATCGATCGGATTCGGCGCAAGTCGGTCGAGATTCGGCCGAATATCACGGGGGAGCCGGCGCCCGGCTACCGGATGGACGGAGTGACCGCGCGTCCGCGGACCGTGGTGGTGGAGGGCGCCGAGAGCGAGGTGCGGGGCCTGGAGGCTATCCCGACGGAGCCCGTCGACGTCGGGGGGAAGAAGGAGAGCTTCTCGGAGCAGGTGCCGCTGGCCGGAACCGGGCGGACGACGGTGCTCCCGGCGAAGAACGTCCTCGTGGAGGTGCGCGTGAGCATCGTCCCCGAAGCGCCGGTGCTGGGCCCCGAGAGGCCCCCCGAGGCGGCGCCCTCCGCCGGGAGGAGGGCGGCCCCTCAGATGTCCCGGCACTTCATGCGAAACCGATGACCGCGCCCTCCAGGGCGAGGTCCAGAGAGACAGGACCGGCATGGCGATGAAGCGCAAGGAGACGGGTCC
>JBGPLH010000309.1:0-4113 GCA_041486365.1 Thermodesulfobacteriota bacterium
GAGCGGCAGCCTCCGGAGCTGTAGGTCGCAGGTTCGAATCCTGCCTGGGTCACCACGACGAGAAGGCCGCCGGACGATCACCGGCGGCCTTTCCCTTTTCCCGTCCTCCTCAGCCTCGTCCTACGCCGCGCTTGAAGAGGCCTGGGGGCGCCAGGTCCCGTGGGCCGGGCCGGACTCCTCTCCTCCCGGCCCGACACAAACGTGTTTCTTGCACCGCCTCCCGGCGCCGGGTTAGGCTCGCAGCACTCTCTGATTCGGCCGCACCGCCATCGCCGGGCTCCCGCCCGGAGGGACGGCCGTGCCACCGAACCCCCCATCGCGGCGCCGCCTTTCGCGGATCCTCGCCGTCGTGCTGCTGTGCCTTCCCGCATGCGCCGGACAGGATCTTGCCCGGCGCGAGGGGATCCGTTTCCGCGGGGCCCGATTCGCGTCCTTCCGCGAGGTTCCGCCCGAAAGCGCGCTCTACCGGCAGGCCCTCTCCGACGCGCTGACCCTCACGGGGATTCCCCCGGAGCGCGTCACGCGCCTTCCCCGCGTCCTGAGCGGAACGTCCCTCGTCGTCGATCCGCCCTACCTCGGCCGCACCGCCTACGCGGAGGGGTCCGTCTTCGTGTGGGAAGGCCCGGAGGTGCCGCTGCGCCTCGTGCTGACGCACGAGATGATCCACTGGGTGCTGTTCCAGGGCGGCGAGCCGGGGATGGCGACGGACGAGGCTCTCGTGGAGCGGCTGTGCGAGCCCCTGGACGCGGCGCGAACGGACGCCATGGCGGCGGAAACCTGGCCCGAGTCCGGCGATCAGGCGGCGCAGGCCCGGTGGCGCGACCTGGATGCCTCCGATCGCAACCGGGAGCGCCATCGCCGGGGGATCTACGGACGGGACGAGCCCGACAACTGGGCTCTGGCCTACGACCGCGCGCGAGCGAGCGTGCCGTGGCATCCGTGAGGAGAGGGGGGCGTCCATCCGGCGCAAGAGCCACGGGGGAAGCGATCGCGCTTCCCCCGTGGTGTCACCGCGAATCGACAATCGCCGGATCTACTTGATCGTCACCGATTTCATCTTGTCGCCGATCCGGATCCCGTCGACGACGTCCATGCCGTTCAGGACCTGGCCGAACACCGTGTACTTCCTGTCGAGGAACGGCGCGGGCGCGAGGCAGATGTAGAACTGGCTGCCCGCCGAATCGGGATCGGCCGCCCGGGCCATCGCGACGGTGCCTCGCTTGTGCTGCCGCTCGTTGAACTCGGCCTTGACCGAGTAGCCGGGCCCTCCGGTGCCGTTGCCGTTCGGGTCGCCGCCCTGCACGACGAAACCCGGCTCCACGCGGTGGAAGTTGAGGCCGTCGTAGAAACCCTTCTTCGCCAGCGTGGTGAAGTTCTCTACCGTCTTCGGGGCGGAATCAGGATACAGCTCGATCTCGATCACTCCGCCTTTCTCCATCGTGATGATCGCCATGGGACCCTTTCCTTTCGAGGACTTCTTCGCCTGGGACGGCGCCGCGGCCATGGCCGCGGGCGCGTAAATCAGCGCGGCCGCGAGGACCGCGAGGAGGAACTTGCCGCTCCCTTTCATGTGTTCTCCTTGAGGACGTAGGTTCCGGCCATCTTGTCGTGCCACCCCTGCTTCTGCGGATCCCAGGCCACCCACAAGAGGCCCAGGCCGAGGGGAAGCGATGCTATCAGATAAGCGATGTCGCGCCAGCAGGCGCGGACGAATCCCAATCGCTCCCCGTCGGTGGTGACGACGCGAAGCCCCACGAGCTTCTTCCCCAGCGTCTTGCCCCACCGCCAGTGGCAAAAGGGTCGGTAGAGCGAAGCGAGGGTCACGAGCGCGAGGAAGGTCCACCCCAGCGGGCCGGTGAGGAAGGGCAGGAGCGCCTGCTCGATCTCCTGGGCCGCAGCCGAGGGATCCGCGCCGGGCGAGGGGACATGGGACGCCATCACCGCCATCGCGCCCGACCAGGTCGCGACGACGAAGAAGACCATGGACGAGATGATCTGAATGAAGATGCTGTCGGCGATCGACGCGACGACCCGCAGCCAGAAGCCTCCCTTTGGAAGGGCGCGCGGGTCGCTCGTCACCTGAATCTCTCCGTCGATCCCTCCCCACTCGTCTTCGGGCTCGTCCCAGCTCTCCTGCCGGGTCGGAATGGCCGGCGGGGGACCTTCGTTCCCATCGAGAGGCTCGCCAAAATCAATCACGTCAACCGCGGTGCTCGCGGTCGGTATGCCCGGCCTCGGCGCGCCCGGGACCGCGGCACGCGCCTGTGTTCCCGACCCGCGGGGGCCATCAGCGACGGCAATCTCCCCGGGCTCGACGGCATCGGTGCCGGCGAGGATCTCCTCCAGATCCGTCTGTTCACCCGCCGGAGAACCGGGGGCTCCTCCTCCGAGGGCGTCGCGCAGCTCGGCTTCGAGATCGAGGATCGACGAGGAGGTAGGCTTCTCGGGAGCGGGTGGCGCGTCGTCGATCAGCGAGGGATCGACGGGACCGTCGAGGATCGACGTGGTGGCGCGAGGCAGGCGCCCCCCGGACGGCAGGCCGAGGGCGTCTCGTGCCCCCGTGAGATCCCTGCCGCACTTTTGGCAGGCGGTCGCTTCGTCGGACCCCGTGAATCCGCAGTGAGGGCACTTCATGGTGAGTGTTCCGTTGGCCGTGGAGAGGGGACCGCGCCCGACCATCCCTATCACCGGGCCATGCGGCGTGCAAGGGCGGAGCGACCGGTCAGGGTAAATCCGCCCCTCATCGGAAGGGCGAGGAAAAGCTTGAGTTCCGCCTCAAGTGGATTTTCACAGGCGTCGAATAGTCCCCGCAGGAGGTGAAATACCTCCAAAGAGGGGCGATGCCTATGGCGAAGGCCTGGAAGACCGTCCTCCTGGTGGACGATTCGCGGCTTTTCCTCGACTTCGAGCGAGAGATGCTCGAGCCCTGGGGCTGCCGCGTGCGCGAGGCCATCTCCTTCAAGGACGCCGAGGCGGCGCTGCGCGAGGAGAGGCCGGACCTCGTGCTCCTCGATCTCACGCTTCCGGATCGGGACGGCGACGAGTTGTGCCGGCTCATCAAGGCCACCCCTGCGCTGGCTTCGATCCCGGTGATCATGGTATCGGCGAGCGAGCGGATCGAGGACGTGCAACGCTGCATCGACGCCGGCTGCGATGATTGGCTCACCAAGCCGATCCAGGCCGACGTGCTCCGCGCGAAGGTGGGTCGCAACCTCGGTGTGGCGGCGCGGCGCTCCCTGCGGGTCCCCATCCAGATCAAGATCATGAGGGGCGAGGGGGGCGGGTTCTTCGGCTACACGCGCGACGTGAGCGAAACGGGGATCGCGCTGATCGCCGACGAGGCCGTGCCGGTGTCGCAGACGGTGGAGATCCACTTCCGCGATCCCGACACGGCGCACCGGATCTCCTGCACGGGCGTGGTGAGGCGCGTGGCGCCCATGGGCCCGTCGCAGCTTCTGGGGCTGGCCTTCGAGGATCTGAGCGACGTGGATCGGGGTGTCCTTCGGCGGATCGTCAGCACGCGGGCGCGTGAGGAGGGGCGATGAGCCAGAGCACCAACCACCGCAAGCTGCGGCGCTATCACAAGCGGGTCATGGTGCGTTTCGGCGCGCAGGGTGCGCTCATCTGCTCGGGCGTCATCGAAAACGTCTCCGCGCGCGGGATCTACCTCACCTCGACCCGGATCTTCCCGCCGGGAACGGCCCTCGCCATCGAGTTCCACGCCGACGAAAAAGCGCACCGCATGGAGGGCATCGTCCGCTGGGCGCGCCGCGCGCCCGCGAACCTGATCCGGGTAACGCCCTCGGGCATGGGGATCGAGCTGACCCTGGCGCCCGAGGCCTTCTACTCTCTCCTCATGACGCTCGAGACGCAGCACGATATGCGCGCCGAGGAGTCCTGAGCGTTCGGCGGATGGATCACGACAAGACGAAGAGCGGGACATCTCACCGATGTCCCGCTCTTCGTTTCCCGCGCGGCTCCGTCCCCCAACCTATTCAGACGCTGTCGGCCCCGCGCGGGATGATCTGAGGAAAGGGGCTCCCCGGCTCTCCACCTCCCCGGCACACTCGGCAGAGAATGGCGACCTTCGCCCCGGGGAGCCGCCTAGCCATC
>JBGPLH010000310.1:0-4109 GCA_041486365.1 Thermodesulfobacteriota bacterium
AGGAGCACCCGGTCATGCTCAACCGCGCGCCGACCCTGCACCGGCTGGGCATCCAGGCCTTCGAGCCGGTGCTGATCGAGGGCAAGGCGATCCAGCTTCACCCGCTCGTCTGCACCGCCTTCAACGCCGACTTCGACGGCGACCAGATGGCCGTGCACGTGCCGCTGTCCATCGAGGCGCAGATCGAGGCGCGCGTGCTCATGATGAGCACGAACAATATCCTCTCGCCGGCACACGGGAAGCCCATCATCTCTCCGTCCCAGGACATCGTGCTGGGGATCTACTACCTCACGCGGGAGCGGCCCTTCGCCCGCGGGAGCGACATGGTCCTGGCCGACCGGGACGAGGTGATCGTCGCCTACGACGCCGGGGTGGTGGAGCTCCAGGCGCGGATCCGTGTGCGGCTCGACGGGGAGCTGGTCGAGACGACCGTGGGGCGCGTGATGCTGCGGGAGATCGTCCCGCCGGAGATCCCCTTCAAGACGATCAACCAGGTGATGGACAAGAAGCAGCTCGCGAACCTGATCGACTATTCGTACCGCATGTGCGGCAACAAGAAGACCGTGATCCTTGCCGATCAGCTCCGCACGCTCGGCTACAAACACGCGACCGCGGCCGGCATCTCGATCTGCCTGGACGACATGAAGATCCCGGCAAACAAGGGAAAGCTCCTCGACGACGCGAAGCGCGAGGTGGTCGAGATCGAGCGGCAGTACCACGACGGTCTGATCACCGACGGCGAGCGCTACAACAAGGTGATCGACATCTGGGCGCGTGTTACGGAAAACGTGGCCGACGAGATGAGCCGCGAGCTGCGGTCGGAGGTGTTCATCGAGCCGGAGACGGGCGAGCGGCGGATCGAGAACAGCTTCAATTCGATCTTCATGATGGCGGACTCCGGGGCGAGGGGCTCGACCCAGCAGATCCGCCAGCTGGCCGGAATGCGCGGACTCATGGCCAAGCCCTCGGGCGAGATCATCGAGACCCCCATCACCGCGAACTTCAAGGAAGGCCTCAGCGTGCTGCAGTACTTCATCTCGACGCACGGCGCGCGCAAGGGCCTCGCGGACACCGCCCTCAAGACGGCGAACTCCGGCTACCTCACCCGGCGCCTCGTGGACGTGGCCCAGGACATGATCATCAACGAAGAGGACTGCGGGACTATCGAGGGCATGGAGATCTCACAGCTCGTGGAGGGCGGCGAGATCATCGAGACGATCGGCGATCGCGTGCTGGGACGGGTGGCCTTCGAGGACATCCGGCACCCGGTGAGCGGCGAGGTCCTGGTTCCGGCCAACGATGAGATCGACGAACGGAGGGTGGAGATCATCTCCGACGCCGGGATCGAGAGGGTGAAGATCCGCTCGGTGCTCACCTGCCGGACGCGCCGCGGCGTCTGCGTGCGGTGCTACGGCCGCGACCTCGCGCGCGGAAAGATCGTGAACCTCGGAGAGGCGGTGGGCGTCATCGCCGCACAGTCCATCGGCGAGCCGGGCACGCAGCTCACGATGCGGACCTTCCACATCGGCGGCACCGCGATGGCGCAGGAGAACATCTTCACCCGCGCCACGCACAACGGGCGCCTGGACTACGATCGGGACAAGGTGCTGGCCCGGACCGACGGAACGCAGATCGTGATCACCAGCAAACTCCCGGTGCGCATCGTGGACGAGACGCACCGCGAGCTGGCCACCTTCGACTTCGAGTATGGCACCAAGCTGTACGCGAGGGCGGGTGAGCCTGTGCACAAGGAGATCTCCACCGGGAACGAGGGACGGGTGAAGATCGACGTGATCACCGATCGGGAGGGGAAGGCCGTTTCCGTCGAGATCCTCGACGACAAGGGGCACCCCCGCGAGCGGCACGTCCTGCGCGCCGACGACCCGGACCGTGTCATCGAGAACCTGCGCGTGAAGAGCGGCGACAAGGTCAAGTACGGCGAGGTGATCTACGAGGCCGACAAGATCGCCGAGGTGCCGCAGGATCGGCCGATCATCGCCGAGGCGGGGGGCCACGTGAAGTTCGGCGACATCGTCGAGGGCGCCACCATGCGGGAGGAGGTGGACCCCCAGACCGGCCTTTCGAAGAAGGTGATCATCGAGTCGCGCGAGGCCGACCTGCGGCCGCGGATCTCCATCAAGGACGAGCACGGGGCTACGCTGAAGATCCCGATCTCGGGCCGCGATGCCCGCTACTACCTCCCCGAACGGGCGAACATCAACGTGGTCGAGGAGGAGGTGATCGAGGCGGGCAGCATCATCGCCACGATCCCGCGGGAGCGGAAGAAGACCCGCGACATCACGGGCGGTCTGCCGCGTGTTGCCGAGCTCTTCGAGGCCCGCAAGCCCAAGGACTCCGCGTCCGTGAGCGACATCGACGGCATCGTCGTTTTCGGCAAGGACACCAAGGGCAAGCGGAAGATCATCGTGAAGCCCGAGGTGGAGGGCGCGGAGGAGAAGGAGTACCTGATCGCCAAGGGCAAGCCGATCCGCGTGCAGGAGGGCGACCGCGTGGAGGCGGGCACCCACCTGATGGACGGCGCCGCCAATCCGCACGACATCCTGCGCATCAAGGGGAAGGGGGCGCTCGCGCGCTATCTCGTCGACGAGGTACAGGAGGTCTACCGACTGCAGGGCGTGAAGATCAACGACAAGCACATCGAGGTGATCGTCCGGCAGATGCTGCGCCGGGTGAAGATCATGAACCCGGGCGATTCCGACTACCTGGTCGGCGAGCAGGTCGAGGCCCAGCAGTTCGAGGACGTGCGGGAGCGCCTGATCGGGGAGAACAAGGAGGCGCCCACGGCCGACCCCCTGCTGCTCGGGATCACGAAGGCGAGCCTCTCCACCGAAAGCTTCATCTCGGCCGCGAGCTTCCAGGAGACCACGAAGGTGCTCACGGAGGCGGCGATCTGGGGCAAGACCGATCACCTGCGCGGGCTCAAGGAGAACGTGATCATGGGCCGCCTGATCCCGGCAGGGACTGGACGGTCCAGGTACACGGCGATCTCCGTCAACGTGGAGCTCGACCGGGAGGCCCTCGCCGCGGCCGAGGAACGGGCGGCGGCGGTGGCAGCGGCCCAGGCGTCGGTCATCGAGACCACGGCGCTTCCGCCCGCCGAGGAGGAGCCACCCCTGGCGACGCCCTGAGGTAGCCGGCCCTTTCGCGGGAATTGTACGGGATTTTCAACGCAATGCGCCGTCCGGGGCAGCGGGACGCTTCCCCGGACGGCGTGCTTCGTCCCGGTGCCATCGTCTAGCGCGGGCGGACGATCCCCTCGGTCCAGGAGGCGCAAGACGCGCAAGAGACCGGAAAATCTGAAAAAACGGGTTGACAAACCGCCCTCACCAGATAAAATGTCCGCTTTTCCAAGTCCGTTCGCGCGCCGACCCACGGTGGCGTGGTCGGTCCCCCCGTTTCGACTTCATATAAGAACGCTCCGCGCTTTACGCGGATTCGCTCTCATATAAGAACGGGTCAAGCAACCTCCCCGGGATGTCCCGGCCAGGTGAGCGATGCCGACGATTAACCAGCTCGTCAGGAACGGGCGCCGCCCGGTCCGCAAGAAGACGGCGTCCCCGGCGCTCCGCCGGTCGCCCCAGAAGCGCGGCGTGTGCCTACGCGTGTACACGACGACTCCGAAGAAGCCGAACTCGGCGCTCCGGAAGGTCGCCCGCGTGCGGCTCACCAACGGGATCGAGGTGACGGCCTACATCCCCGGCGTCGGGCACAACCTCCAGGAGCACTCGGTCGTGATGATCCGGGGCGGACGCGTGAAGGACCTTCCGGGCGTGCGTTATCACATCGTGCGCGGCACGCTCGACTCCGTCGGCGTTCAGGGGCGCAAGAAGTCCCGTTCGAAGTATGGGGCCAAACGCCCGAAGTAGGTTTCAGGCAACGCCCGCCGGCCGCGATGACGGTCCGATGGCGGGCATGGCGGCCGCCCCCCGGGCGGCGCGCGTTCCTTCGGCGCCGCCATGCGCCGGGTGGGCGCGGCATCCGAATCTGAAGAGGAACGGTCTCCTTGCCCAGGAAGAAGTCACCCGATAAGAGGCGGATCCTTCCGGATCCGAAGTTCAACGACCGGCTGGTCGCGAAGCTCACGGACT
>JBGPLH010000311.1:0-4096 GCA_041486365.1 Thermodesulfobacteriota bacterium
AACGTTCTCGATGCCGGCGACCTTCACGCGCCACCAGCGATGGAAGAGGAACCGGACGAAGGGGAGTATCGACTCGCGCGCGTCCGACTCGAGGCCGAATTCGTCCACGTCGAAGCGGCGGTTCCGCATCCCCAGGTTGTTGAAGGTGCGCCGGTAGGTGTCGAAGGAGAAGGCCCGCTGCACCGCGTCGCCCAGCGCGATGATCGACTCGAGGAGCCCCTGCCGCTCCTCCTCCTCCAGCTCGTCCACGAGCGTGGTGAGCTTCCCGATCCGCTCCTCGGCCCGCGCGAGCGCCTCCACGAGGCGGCGTTCCACCGTCGGGTCGATGCCGGGGGCCGCCTCCGTCTCGTGGGTTATCTCGGTGTCGAACCGCTGCAGGCGTTTCTCGAGCCTGCGTTCGAAAGCGCGGATCCGCGCCTCGGTCGTCTCGCCTGCGCGCCCCCTTTCCTTCCGCGCCCGTACCGCGCCGGGCGCCTTCGCGCGGGCCGGCGTCCTCGCGGAGACGCCCGGGCTCGTCGGGGCCGGCGCGGCGGTCTCACGGTCCGGAGCGGGATCGGCGGCGGAAGGCGCAACCGCGGGAGCCTCCGCGCCCGGCGACGTCTCCGGGGCCGCGCTCGATTCCGCGGGCGCGGCATCCTCCTCGAGCGACGCGGGGTCCGGATCCGGCAATAGCTCCGGCGAGCGCGACTTGAGGCGCGCGAGGGGATCGGATCCCAGGACCGGTTTCGCCATACCTTCCTCTAGCCGCGCCAGGCGCTCTTGCGCCGCGCAAGACCTTCGTCGACCATCTCCTGCACCCGTCGCCGCAGAGTCTCGATGAGCTGGTTCACCAGGAGATCATTTTCGGCATCGGACGGAGCGTACCCCGCCATGTCCATCGGCTCACCGAAGCGGATCTGCCACTTCGACGGCAGGGGAACGAGCCCCAGCGGTCCGAGCACCAGGTTCGCGGGAATCGGCAGCTCGCCGATCCCGATGACCCGCGCGAGCCAGTTCGCCTTGGCGAGCACCGGGTAGATCTCCTCGGATCCCACCACCGCGAAGGGGATGATGGGGGCGCCCGTGCGCAGCGCGAGCCTGATCGACCCGCCCCTCCCGAACCGCTGCACCTTGTAACGATCCTTGTAGTACTTGAGGGACCCCTTCGTCCCCTCCGGGAACACGCCGACGATGTGCCCGCGGCGAAGGAGCCGCTCCGCGTTCTCGCGGTGCGCGCGCGCCGCCCCGGCGCGGGCCAGCAGAGGGCTCGCGAAGGGGAGCATCGCGAACCAGTCCTCGATCATGAAACGAACACGCCGCTTCGCGGGATGGCGGCTCTCGATCGCGTGGGAAACCATCGCGGCGTCGAAGGGGATCACGCCCCCGTGATTGCCGATGAGGAGCGCCGGGCCTCGCTCCGGGACGTTCTGGAGCCCCTCGATTCTCACCCGCCACCAGCGGCTGAAGAGGAACTCCAGGAGCGGCTGGAGCCGGGAGCGGTAGACGGGATCCATCCCGAACTCGTCCACCTGGCTCGATCGATCGCGCAGGCCGAACTCGCCGAGCTTGCGCGTGTAGTAATCGGGCGAGACGAGCGTGCCCGCCGTCTTCGCGATGCTGCGCGCGTGGCCGAAAAGGCTTCGCCGGCGGCGCCGCGCGAAGCGGGCCGTCGCGTCGGCCACTTCATCGAGCCGCTCGTCCAGCTCTCGCACCTGCCGCGACAATCGCGGGCCGGCGTCGCCGGTCTGCCCGGGCCCGGCGCCCGCGGTGTGCATCGACGCGAGCGCGCGCTCCATGCGCCGCTCGATCGCGGCGAGCCGCCGCTCGATCGTGTCGTCCTCGCCGCCCTTGCCGTGGCTTCCGCCCCTGCCCGGGCGCCCGGGACGCGGAGGCGCCGCGACGCCGCGCTCCGGATCGCGACGCATGGCGAGCACGACGCCCGATTGAGAGCGCGCGCGCTCGCCGGGCGTGCCTAGTCCCGCCAGCGGATCGTGCCCTAGAGCCTTGCCGGCCAACGCTCGACCTCCATCGCCAGGCGCGTGAACATCTCCGCCCCCCGGCTCGTGGGGGCGTACTCCCAGATGGTCAGCCCGTGGCTCTGCGCCTCGTCCACCTTCACGTCGTAGCCGATCACCGTGTGCGAGAGGTTGCGCGGGAAATGCTCCCCCAGCCGCTCGAGGATTGCGTCGGCGAGCCGCGTGCGTCGGTAGAGCGCCGGGACCACGAGGCTCACCGCGAGGTTCTCACGGCCGAAACGCTCGCGCACCTTCCCGACGGTCTCGAGGATCTCGGCGCATCCGTCCATCGCGAAGTAGGTGAGGGAGACCGGGATCACCACCTCCTCCGTGGCGAGCATGATGTTCAGGATGCTCACGCCGAGCGAGGGAGGCGAATCGAAAAGGATGTAGTCGTACCCCGCGAGCCCCTCGAGCGCCCGCTCCAGTCGATGGGGGTGATCGGGGAGCGTACCCGCGGTCGAGGCGTAATCCGCCAACCGCTTGTTCGAGACGATCACGTCGAGGCCCGGGATCCGGGAGGAGCGGATCACGTCCTGCGGCGGCCGTCCGGGATCCTCGAGCAGCGTGAGGATCGTGTCCTCCATGTCCTTCACTTCGAAGCCCAGCGCCTTGCCCACCTGGCCCTGAGGATCCATGTCCACGAGGAGCACGCGGCGGCGCCGGTAGTGGGCGAAGAACGAGCCGAGGTTCACCGCGAGCGTCGTCTTGCAGCTCCCTCCCTTCTCGTTGATGAAGGCGATCCGGCGCCCCATGGGGCCCCCTTCGGCGGCGGCGCCGGGCGGAGCATGATCCGCGCATCCGGCTCAGCGCGCCTGGTACTTCCGGAGCCGACGGCTTCCGATGTAGCTCATCCAGGCTTCCTTCGTGGAGTACTTCGGCTCGAAGCCCATCTCGATCCGTGCCTTGTCGCCGTCGGCGACCCAGAGGTAGCGAATGTAATCGAGAAAGACGGCGGGCGCTTCCGTCGTCTGCGCCAGCCACAGCGTCTCGGCGAGCGGATAGGCGGCGAGATGCAGGAACGACAGATGGGCCTTCCCGCCCAGCTTGAGCAGCGTCGACAACGGCAGGACGCCGCTCCCCACGATGTTGTAGACCCCCGGGAAGTCCCTCGCCACCGCCGCGTGGAAGGCGTCCAGCGCGTCGTCTTCGTGGACGAACTGGAGCAGCGGATCATAGCCGAGCAACGTCGGCACGACGGCGCGGCTGAAGAAGCGGGTGACGAAGTTGTTCACCGTCGGCCCCATGATCCAGCAGGGGCGGAGCACGGTGACGATCGTCTCCGGGTGCTTCCCGGAGAACTTCTTCACCTCCTGCTCCGCTTCCACCCGGTCCCGGAGCCACCGGGCGGAGGTGTTCGCGCGCAGCGGGTGTTCCTCCGTGAGGAAATTCGGATTGGAGGGATTCGCGCCGTAGGACATCGTGGTGCCCGCCACGACGATCTTGCGGACGCGGGCCTCGGTGAGCGCGTGCAGCACGTGCATCGTGCCGATCACTTCGAGCTCGTGGGCGAAGGTATGGTCGTGGCCCGGGTTCGTGAGGAACGCGGCGTGGACGATCGTCTCGACGCGCTCCTTCTTCAGGATAGCGGCCAGCGAGGCGTCCGCCGTCGGTTCGGTGAGATCGACCCGGTAGTGCTTCACGCGCTTGTCGTCGACGGGAGGTTTTTGCACGTCCGCGACGACGATCGACCGCTCGGGATCGCTCTCCAGGATCCGTCGCAGCAGGTTCAGCCCGAGGAAGCCCGACGCGCCGGTGATCGCGACGGCTCCCCCCTCGGAACCCTTCGGGGCCCTCGGCCGGCGCGATCGCTTCGCGCCCGCTCCGGACGCCCTGATCTCGGTCATTCGACGCTCCTCCCCCTCTTCGGCGAAGGCCCAGGCCGCGGTTCGGCGAAAGCCCGCTTGCGCTAAAAATACTCAATTTCATTGATCTTTTCGTCGTCCCGCCAACCTAAATGAAAAGGCTCGGCCTGTCAAACAGTAATGCCTTCTCGAGGCGCGGCGAGGTCCTTCGGGCGACGATCGGGCGGCGTCACGGCGGACCCGGCGGAGCGAGGAGCGCGATGGCACGGCCGTTGGTCCGACCGCGGTAGACCTCCG
>JBGPLH010000312.1:0-4061 GCA_041486365.1 Thermodesulfobacteriota bacterium
AGCGATCGCGCCTCGGCCGCCCTCGGAGGAGCGCCCCGACTGGCGGCGGGCCGATCTCGGCGCGCCGCACGGCGTCGACGCGACGGGGCTCCTGCTTGGCGGCGCCGCACCGGCTTCGGCAAGCGTCTCGCCCGCGCGATCCTCCGCGTCACCGACCCTCGTGGCCGCCGAGCGGATCGAGCCTCCCGACATGAAAATCCGCGTGGCGTCCGCGGCCCCGCCGTCCACGCCTGTGGCACCGCCGCCGGCGCCCCTGGCCGGGCCTGTGGTGCCACGACCTCCGGCCGCGCCTCCGGCGCCGGTGGTGAAGGCGAGGGCCGAGCCGGTGGTCGCCAACCTTCCGGTTGTGAAGTCCCCCGCGCCGCCCGCCGTGCTCCCGGTGTCCCCGTCGGATGCTGAATCGATCTCCTCTCCGGGCGCGGTGCCCGCCTCGGAGCCCGCGCCGCGATCATCGGCTCGGGTTTCTTCCGCCCGGAGCGTTGGGCCGGCAAGGAAGCCGCTCTCCTCTCCGGGTGCGGTGATCGGCGCTCTCCCGGCCAAGGCGGCAGAGGTCGATCCGCCGGATCTCGATCCCGAGGAGCCTGATCGTCCACCGAGGCAGATCACCGCACGGCGATCGGAGGCGCGCCACATCACGCACGTCGTCCGGCGCAACGAGACGCTCTGGGACATCGCGCGGCGCTACGACGTACCGGTGTCGAGCGTCCGGCGGGCGAACCCAGGCAAGAAGCTCACGCCGTTGATGCCCGGCACGCGGCTCCGGATCCCGGTGAAGACGGGCCGTACCTGAGGCGGGCGACTGTCCTTCGCACACGAAGAAGGCCCCGGACCGATGCGGCCGGGGCCTTTCGTTCTTGCCCGTGCCGGCGGTCTCACCGGCGTCTAGAACGCTAGAGCAGGGGCAGATGGAACCAGAGGGCGATCCGGATGTTGTTGAAGACCGCCCAGAGGGGGAGCATCGCCAGGAGCAGGAGCATCCCGGCCCTCGAGCGCGAGCCCATCCGGGTGTTCGAAGCGAGGTACACGGCAGCCAGCGTCATCGCGGCCATCTCGACCCCGAGGGAGGTCCTGATCCCAAACGCATGCATGAGGGTCCGCACGACCGGGTTTCCCTCCACCACGACCAGATTCCCGGCCGTCGCGTCGAGGAAGCGGTAGGTCGTGTAGTTGTCGAGGAGGTTCAGGAAGATGACGAGCAGTCCCAAGCTCTTGACCATAAGGGCCTCAGGAGGTTCGGGGGTCCTCTCTCACTGCCGGAGCAAGTTCCGTGCCCCGGATGAGGGACACTGCAACCCCACCTGGAGGGTGGGATGCAAGTGCCTGCCGGTCGGGCGTTTTTCTCGGCTGGAGCAGGGGCCGGAAGACCTTGACACCGAGGCGAGGAGGAGAGCGGGGGGGTAACACACTACCTATAAAGAGAAGCGAAGGTGACAGTGGGAGGCGGGCGGCGCACCCGGCAAAAACCGAGGGCCTCTCATTCGAGAGGCCCTCGGTTTAGAAGGGTTCCCGGCAGGGCACCGGGGTTCCGTCGGGGGGGATGGGGGGAAACCAGGGCACCCTGCCGGGAAATCGGGTTCGGTGACTTCGATCTCAGTGCCTGCGGCGGTGACCGTTCCTCGACCTGCCGTTCCGGGGGCGGGCCTTGCCCTTACCGAACAGCAGCCAGTCGATGCTCACGCCTTCCTTCGTGCCGAGGGTCAGCAGGAAGTCGGTGTGCGGTGTGGTCCCCGCTTCGTATCGGTTGATGTTCTGCTGGAACACTCCCAGGTCCCGGGCGAATTGCCGCTGCGATCGGTCGCCGCGAACCATCGCGAGTCGCACGGGAAGGTGCTTCTTCAGCTTGTCCACGTTCGGCTTCACCATGTCTCGATCTCTCCTGATGCCGAGACGCCCTGGCCTCGCAGGCCCTCACGGCTCCTGCGTTCTCACGACACTCGGGACATCACTGTTGAGTCGGCCCTCGCTTCGCTTGGGACATCACTATTGAAGTCGGCCCTCGCTTCGCTCGGGACATCACCGTTGAAGTCGGCCCTCGCTTCGCTCGGGACCTCCGGCGGGCGCGGCCGCCATGACGCGCAGGCACGGCGACACGAAAGTGCAAGGCCGGTGCCAAACGAAGGGAGCGGGGACGCGGGGGGCGACACCCGAAGGGGTCATGCCGACGGCCTCCGGCAAACCCGCCTGATATCGGTATTCTGGCCGGGCCCCGGGCACGGGGTCGCGCGCGGGGCCGCCCGGAGCGGGTGTGACGCCGGGCGTCAACGGGGTCTGGAATGACCCAATTTTGCCGCTCGAGGTGACGAATTTGAGCCGCGCGGGAGGGAGGGGCAACGCGAGCTTGTGTGGGGCGACACCGCGGAGGCGTCTGTTTCCGGCGGGCGCGGGGGCCACACGCGTCGGTGATTCGCACGCGGGCGGAGCGCAGGGGCCGCCCGGGGCGGAGCCTGTCCCGGCACGTCCCTTCGGGAGGCCGGAGCGCCGGCCGATCAGGACGTCAGAGGTTCATTGACACGCCGCGCGAGCGCGTGATAGCGGTACCCCATCGCGGGATCGGCCGCGTCGGGGTCTGTATGGATGCCCGGTGCTACCACTGCGGAAGAGAGGTCCACCCGACGGTTCATCTCCGGACCGGGGCTCTCGTCGATTACTTCCGGATGCACACGGGCCACACGGAGGCGGCGGTCATCGAGGACCGCGACGGAAGAGGAGCGGTCCACTTCGACCGCCTCCTGTCTCCCCAGGAAATCCTCACCTGCCTGAACTGCTTCTCGCTCCCCGACGTTGTCGTATTCCTGGAGGAAGCCTGGGCCCGGGGACTTCCGTCGTCTCGCCGCGAATCTCCCGCCGCGTTGACGGTGGGGCGCACCTCTGTTAGGTATCTCTAGCCCGGGCGGCGCCGCCGCGCGGGACCACGGATCGGGAACGTTCTTGCGGATCGTCGGCGGAACGGCGGGCGGACGGAAGCTCCTCGGCCCGCCGAAGGGAGCCGCGGTCCGGCCCACGTCGGACAAGGTGCGGGAGGCGATCTTCGACGTTCTCTCCGCGGCTGTTCCCGGCGGGATCCGGGGCCGCGTGATCGATCTGTTCGCGGGGACGGGTGCCCTGGGGATCGAGGCCCTGTCGCGGGGCGCCGGCTTCGCGCTTTTCGTCGAGCGGGATCCCGCGGCCCTCCGCGCGCTGCGCGAGAACCTCCGCCGCGCGGACTTTACGGACCGCGCCGAGGTGCGCGCGGCCGAGACGGGCCGGGCGATTGCGGCGATGGATCCCGCCCGCACGGCTCCCTTTGATCTCGCGTTCCTCGATCCTCCCTACGGGACGGGCTTGGGCCACGCGCTGGCGGGGCGGCTTCTCGAGCGGGGGTTGCTTCGGCCCGGCGCGGTCGTCGTGATCGAGACGGGCGTCGGCGATCCGGAGGAAGCGCCCGGGGGTTTCGAGGCCTTTCGCGCGAAACGCTACGGCGACACGCGGGTGCTGTTTCTGAGGGGGCGCGCGCATGGCTCGACAGAAGCCTCGCCCTCCCGGCTGAAGGAGTGAACGATGGCGGGCAAACGCGTGGCGGTCTACCCCGGCTCCTTCGACCCGATCACCTACGGGCACATCGACATCGTGGATCGGAGCCTCGCCCTCGTGGACCGGTTGATCGTGGCCGTGGCGAGCAACCCGAACAAGAAGGGGATCTTCAACGTGCCGGAGCGGATCGACATGATCCGCGCGGCGCTCAAGGATCGGAAAGGGATCGAGATCGCGGACTTCGAAGGTCTGCTCGTCCACTTCTGCCGGGAGCGGAAGGCCGACATGATCATCCGCGGCCTGCGCGCGCTCTCCGACTTCGAGTTCGAGTTCCAGATGGCGATGATGAACAAGCGGATGTACCCGCGCGGCGAAACGGTCTTCATGATGACCGGCTCGCAGTACTTCTACCTGAGCTCCAGCATCATCAAGGAGGTGGTGCAGTTCGGCGGGAGCGTTGAGGGCCTCGTTCCCCCCATCGTGCAGGAGCGGTTGGAGGAGCGTTTCGGGCGCGCGCGATTCGGCGTCGGCACCCCGCCGTCGCCGGCCCC
>JBGPLH010000313.1:0-4003 GCA_041486365.1 Thermodesulfobacteriota bacterium
ATGGAGCAGGCTCGATCCTGCGAACGACCCCCTACACATCTACGACTGGTTCAATTCATCTTCTGACTCCGTCCGTGGAGAACTTCAGAAGCAGCTCTTAGCGAGGGCGGTGGCTCTAAAAATAGAATCAGTATTGAAGGAGGCGGGGATCACATCTGAGAAGGTGAAATCCGATGATTCGAATCCTGCTGGAACTGATGGCGAGAAACAGAAGTGAGAGCGCGAGAAGGTTTGCTATCAAACTTTAGTTGGAAGCTGGCGTCCTCGCCCGCTTCCGCTCGCTCTCGGTGAGGACCTTCTTGCGCAGGCGGACGGACTTCGGGGTGACCTCGACCAGCTCGTCCTCGGCGACGAACTCGATGGCGTTTTCCAGCGTCATCTCGCGGGGCGTCGTGAGGCGCAGGGCCTCGTCCGAGCCGCTCGCGCGCATATTGGTGAGCTTCTTCGTGCGGGTAGGATTGACGTTCAGGTCGCTGCCCTTCGTGTGGATCCCGACGACCTGCCCCGCGTAGACCGGCACGCCGGCGCCGATGAAGAGCGGGCCGCGCTCCTGCAGGCCGTACAGACCGTAGATCACCGTCTCCCCCTGCCGGTCGCAGATCTGCACGCCGTAGGTGCGCTGCGCGATGTCCCCCTTCCAGGGCTCGTAGGCCTTGAAGACGGAATAGATGACGCCCTCGCCGCGCGTGTCGGTGAGGAACTCCGTGCGCAGCCCGATCAGCCCGCGGGAAGGCACCTCGTAGAAGAGCCGCACGCGCCCCTCCGCCTCCTTCTCGAGGTTCATCATCCGGCCGCGGCGGGCGTTGAGCTTCTCGATGACGGCCCCGCTCGACTCCTCCGGGACCTCCACCACGACCTCCTCGACGGGCTCGAGCACCACGCCGTTCTCCGTCTTCGTGATCACTTCCGGACGCGACACCTGCAGCTCGTACCCCTCCCGCCGCATCGTCTCGATCAGGATGGACAGGTGCAGCACGCCGCGGCCGCTCACCTTGAAAACGTCCGGGGAGCCGGTCTCCTCCACGCGCAGGCTCACGTTCGAGAGGATCTCCCGCGCGAGGCGCTCGCGAAGGTTCCGGCTCGTGACCCACTTCCCCTCGCGCCCCGCGAAGGGGGAGTTGTTGGGCATGAAGAGCATCGACAGCGTCGGCTCGTCGATGGCGGTGGCGGGGAGCGGCTCCGGACGGGACGGATCGCAGATCGTCTCGCCGACGTTCACGTCCTCCAGGCCCGCGAGCGAGACGATGTCCCCCGCCGAGGCTTCCTCGAGGTCCACGCGCGAGAGGCCGATGGAGCCGAGCAGGCGCAGCGCCTTGAAGGGGACCGCCTCGCCCGAATGGCGGAGCAGCACGAGCGCGTCGTTCAGCCGGACGCGCCCGCGCTGGATGCGCCCGATCACGAGGCGCCCGAGGTAGCGGTCGTAGTCGAGGGTGGCAACCTGGAACTGGAAGGGCCCCTCCACGTCCCCGGCCGGCGGCGGCACCCGGGCGACGAGCGTCTGGAGGAGCGGCGTCATGTCCTTGCGCGGCTCGTCGGGGTCGAGGACGGCGTAGCCGTCCTTGGCGGATGCGTAGACCACGGGGAAGTCGAGCTGCTCGTCGTTGGCCCGAAGCTCGAGGAACAGGTCGAACACCTCGTCCACCGCCTCGTGGGGCCGGGCGCCGGGCCGATCGATCTTGTTCACGACCACGATGGGCCGGAGCCCCCGCTCCAGCGACTTGCGCAGGACGAAGCGCGTCTGGGGCATCGGCCCCTCGCACGCGTCCACCAGGAGGAGCACCGAGTCCACCATGCCGAGCACCCGCTCCACCTCGCCGCCGAAGTCGGCGTGGCCGGGGGTGTCGACGATGTTGATGTGGGTGCCCTTCCAGACGATCGCCGTGTTCTTGGCGAGGATCGTGATCCCGCGCTCGCGCTCGAGCTCGTTGGAATCCATCGCCCGCTCCTCCATCCGCTGGTTGGCGCGGAGCGTCCCGCTCTGCTGGAGCAGGCGGTCGACGAGCGTGGTCTTGCCGTGGTCCACGTGGGCCACGATGGCGATGTTGCGGATGTCGTGCCGGACCGGCATGGGGCTTTCTCTCGAGCGCGTGTCCCCGGTCGGGGAAAACTCAACTTCCTCGACCGGAGGCCGAAAAAAGGTGCATCAAGGTAGGTAAAGTCCCCGGACACGGCAAGGGCGGCCGGGGCTGCGGTCCTTGACGTCGCGCGGGACCCCGGCCCATGATGCCGCGACCCGGGAGAGCTTCCCCTCATGAAGAAGATGAAGCGGGCCCTCGTTCCTCTTGCGGCCCTCGCCCTCCTGGCCCTCGCCCCGCTCGCGGCGCCCCGGGCGGACCCCCCGCCCACGCCGGTGATCGCGCCCGTCACGGCCTTCTCGTGCGGCGCGCGGTCCGACTGCGAGTCGGCGCCGGCGATCGTCATTCCGGAAGATCTCTACCACTATCACTTCGGCTGGAAGGGGATCCCGGCCTTCGACGGCACCATCCAGGCCACGCGCCACGACGATCCGCAGCCCTGGTACCGCTTTCAGCTCGCCGGCGGGACCCGCCGCTGGCTGGACTTCATCTACAAGATGCGCGACACCATGGACGCCACCGTGGACGGCACGACCCTCCTGCCGCGCGGGTTCACCGTGAAGATGCGCGCCCCGCGGGAGAAGACCGACCTCACGGTGCGCTTCGACCACGAGCGACGCGTCGCCCACGCGACCTGGGTGAAGAACGGACGACTGAAGGAACGGGAGATCCCCTTCCATCACGCCAGCGATCCGGTGACGGTGATATACCTGCTCGGATCGCTCCGGCAGCCCGGGGACAGCGCCAGCTTCGAAGTGGTGAACGGCAAGGCGAACTACCAGGTGGGGCTCAAGGTCGTCGGACGCGAGCGCGTGAAGGTCCGCGCGGGGACCTTCGACACGCTCGTGATCGAGCCGACGCTCGACCGGCTCGACAAGCCGCACTACCGGCCCAAGTTCAAGAAGATGACCATCTGGGTGACCGACGGTGAAACGCGGATCCCGGTGAAGATGAAGAGCGAGATCTTCATCGGATCGGTGTCGGGGGAGCTCATCGAGATCACCCCGCGCAGGGTCCGGTCGGCGCGCCCGGGGTTCCTGGGGCGCCTGCTCATGTGATCCGGCGGGTCAATCCGCCGGGCGAAAGGGGGAAACGCATGGCCACGGAAAGCAGGATCCCCGGCGTGAACGAGTCCCTGAGCTGGATCTTCGAGCAGCCCAACTGGATTCGCGCCTACGTGATCGGCGCCGTCCTGGGCCTCATCCCGATCATCTTCTTCATGCCCCTGGGCTACGCGCTCCTCGTGATGCGCGACGTGCTACGCGGCGAGGCCCCGCGACTGCGCGACTGGGACGGCATCTGGGGCGAGACCTTCGTGCTGGGGTTCAAGGCGTTCGTTCTCCTGCTTCTCTACGAGATCCCGGCGTTCGTGCTGATCCTGTTCCTGATGGCGCTCCACACCTGGATCGCGGCGCTGGGGCTCGGGTTCCTCGTGATGGTTCTCGTCGGCCTTGTCGCGCCCCTCGCGGTCGGCCGCATGCTGATCGCGGACAGCTTCGCCGCCGGGCTCGCCCTGACGGAGATCTGGAGCGATCTCCAGCGGGCCGACAAGACCTACTTCCTGGCCGCGGCTCTGACCGTCGGCGTTTACCTCGTCTTCGGGATGGCGACCCAGATCCCCCTGCTCGGGATCCTCGTCGCCGTGGCGGCGTCCTTCGGGCTCTCGCTGTGGTTGAGCGTCCTCTGGGCGACCGTCTGCCGGCCGATCCTGAACCCACCGCCCGGCCCCGTCGCGCCCCGGCCGATCACACCGACGTGATGGCTTCCCCGGCGACGGTCTCCCGCGGGTAGGCCCTGCTTCCCTCCTCCTCGCCGGCCTCGCCCCCCTCCCACGGACAGGCAGGGTTCTCGCTTTTCCCCGGGCGCGCGCGAGGGCTCCTGTGATAGTCTGCGCGGCGTTCCTTCTCACTGACAAGTGATCGCGAAAC
>JBGPLH010000314.1:0-3895 GCA_041486365.1 Thermodesulfobacteriota bacterium
ACGTTCACGATCGACATGCTGTCGGACCCGGTGTTGATCACGTAGGCGAAGCGCCCCTGGGAGTCGGACAGGACCTTCGTCGGGTGATTCCCCAGGGGCGGGTTGCCCTTGACGATCTTTTTGCTCGTGTCGACCACGGTGAGACTGCCCGTGACGTTGTTCACGATCAGGACCTTGCCCCGGCTTCCGGCCGCCCGGGCCGCCGCCGGGGCGAGGGCGGCTGCCCCCGCCAGGCAAAGCACGAGCCCGCGGGCGGCGATGGCTCTCGCCGTCATGAGAGACTCCTTCCTTGCGTTGTAGGGGGGGAAGCGCTGGAGGCGTGCTCAGGATGCAGGAGACCTTCACGGACGTCAATCCGGATCCCGGCGCGGGTCAGGGCCGGAAGCGGTTGGAGCGCGGGCCCAGATCGTGGGCGAGGCGGCGGTACGCCAGCCGGATCCAGTCACACAGGAGCGGCCGCGTGTCGCGCGGGTCGATGATCTCCTCGATGAGGAACATCTCCGCGGTGCGGAAGGGAGAGCGGATCGCCTCGATGCCGTCGAGGATCTGCTTGCGGAGCGCCTCCGGGTCGGCGGCTTCCGCGAGCTGGCGCCGGAACGCGGCCTCGATCCCCCCTTCGACCGGAAGCGATCCCCAGTCCCCGCTCGGCCAGGCCACGCGCAGATCCGGATCGCCGCGATCGACGAAGGCGGCCCCGGCGACGCCGAAGGCCCGGCGGACGATCACCGAGAAGAAAGGAACGCTCGCCTGGTAGAGCGCCGCGATGGCGGTGGCGCCGCGCCGGATCGTGGCGGCCTTCTCGGCCTCCACCCCCACTGTGAAGCCCGGCTGATCGACGAAGCTCGCGATCGGCAGGTGGAAGGCGTCGCAGAGATCGACGAAGCGGCGCAGCTTGTCGGAGCCGTCCGCCGTGAGCGTGCCGCCCGCGTGTCGGGGATCGCTGGCCAGCACGCCGACGGGGTGGCCGTCCAGGCGCGCCAGGCCCGTCACCATGGACCGGCCCCAGCGCGGGCCGATCTCGAAGAACGACTCCCGGTCGAGGACCAACGAGAGAAGCCTTCGCACGTCGTACACCCGCCGCCGTTCCCGCGGGATGATCGAGAGCAGGGCCTCCTCGCGGCGGTTCGGGTCGTCCGAGGGCTCCGCCCGTGCCGGGACCTCCCAGGCGTTGGCGGGAAGGTAGGAGAGGAAGCGGCGGATCTGGTCGAACGCGTCCTGCTCCGAGGACGCGGGGTTGTCGATGACGCCGTTGCGCGTGTGGATGGCGGCGCCGCCGAGCTGCTCCTTGTCGACGTTCTCGCGCGACGCATAGGCCACGACCGGCGGCCCCGCGACGAAGACCTGGGCGATCCCTTCCACCATGACGGAGAAATGGCTCGTGACCATGCGCGCCGCACCGAGTCCCGCCACGGGACCGAGGGCGGCGGCCACGACGGGGATCTCCGCGAGCATCGCCACCTCGTGCTCCCAACCCATGAGGGGCGGGACATAGGTGCGCCCGAACTCCTCGTAGGACTTGACGCTCCCCCCGCCGCTCTGCCCGTCCACCAGACGAACGATGGGGATCCGCAGCTCCCGGGCCATCTGCTCGCTGTACACCTGCTTCCGGTGAATGGCGGCGTCCGCCGCGCCCCCGCGGACGGTGAAATCGTCGCCCCCGACCACGACGGGGCGCCCGTCGATGGTCCCGCGCCCCATGACGAAATTCGCGGGCTGAAACTCCTTCAGCTCCCCGTCCGCCCCGTAGGTCGCCTTCCCCGTGATGCTCCCGATCTCGGAGAAGCTCTCCGGGTCCAGGAGCGTCGCGATCCGCTCGCGGACGGTGAGCTTGCCCGCGGCCCGGTGGCGCGCCACCCGCTCCTCGCCGCCGAGCTTCCCGGCGGCCTCACGCCTGCGCCTCAGCTCCTCGAGCTCCTTGTCCCAGCTCACACCGGCCTCCGGGCGTTGTTCACATCCCCGGTGACGCAGGGGAAGAGAAAGCCCGGCTCGAGGGAGCCGGGCCGCCTTGTCACCACCAAGGATGAGTCCTTTGGTGCCCAGGACTGGAATCGAACCAGCACACCCTTGCGGGTACCAGACCCTGAACCTGGCGCGTCTACCAATTCCGCCACCTGGGCTCGCCCCCGTTGCGGGGCAAAACAGGCGCCATTATACTTGCCGCTCATCGTGCGTCAACGACCCGCCTTCCGCGTGTACCGTGTCAGCCGTCTCCCCTGCCTCCCTTGTCTCCCGGGAGCCGGATCATGATCACGCCCGCCGCGATACTTGACTACCTGAAGCAGCGGCACCACCACGCCGTCACCCTGAAGGCGATCCTCTCCCACTTCAATCTCCCGGCCCACGAGCGGCGGTTCCTGAAACGCCTCCTCGCCGACATGGTGGAGGCAGGCCTCGTCCTGCGCGCGGCCGGCAACCACTTCAAGGTCCCCGCCCAGCGCGAGATGGTCACCGGCAAGGTGCAGAAGTTCGAGGAGGGCTTCGGATTCGTCGTCCCGGACGAGGAAGGGGCGCCGGATCTCTATCTCTCGCCGCGCGCGGCGCAGGGGCTGGTCCAGGGGGACCGGGTGCTGGCCCGCGTGGACCGTCGCGGCCGCCGCGCTTCCGGCACCGTCGTGAAGGTGATCGAGCGGGCCCACGAGCGCGTGGTCGGGCGCATGGAGCGCTACAAGCGCGCCTGCCTCGTGATCCCCTTCGACACGAAGGGTCTGGGGCCCGTCACGGTGCAGCACGGCTCGGACATGGATGCCCAGGAGGGGGAGGTCGTGGTCCTCGAGATCACGAACTACCCGACGGAGCAGGCGGGGGCCTTCGGCCGCGTGGTCGAGATCCTCGGCGACCCGTCGCACCCGGACGTCGAGTTCCGCATCGTCACGATCAAGCACGGGCTCCCCGTGGGCTTTCCCCCCGACGCGGAGGCCCAGGCCCGGGCGGTCCCCCAGCGGGTGCTCCCCGAGGAGACGGCCGGGCGCGAGGACCTGCGTCCGATCCCGACGGTCACCATCGATGGGGAGACGGCGCGGGACTTCGACGACGCGGTGAGCGTCCAGGCGCTCCCCGGCGGGGCGGTGCGGCTTCGCGTCTCGATCGCCGATGTCGGACACTACGTCCCCGAGGGAACTCCGGTGGACCGCGAGGCCTACACGCGCGGGACGAGCGTCTACTTCCCGGACCGCGCGATCCCCATGCTCCCGACGGAACTGTCGAGCGGGATCTGCAGCCTGAACCCGGAGGAGGACCGGCTCGCTCTCACCGTCGAGATGGAGTACGACGCCTCGGGCCGCCGCAGGAGCGCGCGATTGTACGAGAGCGTGATCCGGAGCGCCGCGCGGATGACCTACACGGCCGTCGCGGCGATCCTGGAGCAGAAGGACCCGTCCGAGATTCGCAAGCACGGCTCGCTGGTGGAGGACTTCCTCCTGATGCAGTCCCTCGCCATGAGGCTCCAGCGCCGGAGGATGGAGCAGGGGAGCATCGACTTCGATCTGCCGGAAGCGGAGATCATCCTCGACGTCCAGGGGCGGACCGAGGACATCGTGAAGCGCGAGCGGAACATCGCGCACCGGATCATCGAGGAGTTCATGCTCGAGGCGAACCAGGCGGTCGCGGAGTTCCTCACCGGTCGCGAGGCGCCGACGCTCTACCGGATCCACGAGCCCCCGGAGGCCAAGGATCTGACCGCTTTCGCGGACCTGGCCAAGTCCTTCGGTCTGGTGATGGACACGCGCCGCGCAATTCGGCCAAGGGATTTCGCCGAGGTGCTCCGCGCCGTGAAGGGCCGGCCCGAGGAGAACCTGATCAACCAGGTGATGCTCCGCACGATGAGGCAGGCGCGCTACAGCCCGGAGAACGCCGGCCACTTCGGCCTCGCCTTCGACCTCTACTGCCATTTCACCTC
>JBGPLH010000315.1:0-3809 GCA_041486365.1 Thermodesulfobacteriota bacterium
CAGCCCCTTCGCCGGGCTCGTCGGCAAACTCGAGGTCCAGGCGGGGGCCATCGTTCCGGGGGGAGGCGCCCTCGTCGAAGTCGTCCCCGACAACGGGGTCGAGGTCCGGGTCGGCGTCGAATCGGGGGACGTGGGTCACCTGAGAATCGGCCGGCCGGTGATTCTCTCGTCGGTGATCCGGCCGGTGTCGACGTCGGGACGCATCCGCGTCATCTCGAGCGCCGTGGACCCAGCCACCCGTCTCGTCGACGTCCTCGTTTCCTTCCCGCCCTCGAAGGAGTTCCTGCTCGGCGAGTCCGTCAGGAGTCGGATCGAAGTCGCATCCGGAGAGGCGCTCATCGCCCCGCGCGCCGCCGTGCTGCCGGAGGCGGGGCACCACGTGTTCTTCACGATCGAGAAGGGCCGCGCGCGCAGGCACGTCGTGCGGACGGGCCTGGAGAACGAGAAGGAGATCGAGATTCTCGGGGATGGCCTCGGGCCCGGGGCTCCCGTCGTGGTCCTCGGCAACTACGAGCTTCGTGACGGGATGGCGGTCAAGGCGGAACGCGCTCCATGACCCTCCCCGAGTGGATGGAGGCGCACCGGCGCTCGCTCCTCTTCCTGCTGGCGCTGCTCGTCCTGGGCGGCCTGGCCAGCAGCTTCGTGCTGCCGGTGGCCCTCTTCCCGCACGTCAACTTCCCGCGCGTGATGGTGAGCCTCGACGCCGGAGATCGCCCGGCGGAACGCATGGCCATCGAGGTGACGTGGCCGGTGGAGGAGGCGGTCCGGGCCGTCCCCGGCGTCCGGAGCGTGCGTTCCGCCACGAGCCGCGGGAGCGCCGAGATCTCCGTGAACTTCGACTGGGGCGGCGACATGGTGGTCGCCATGCTCCAGGTCGAGTCGGCCGTCAACCAGTCGCTCACCGCGCTTCCATCCGGGACGACCTTCACGGTGCGGCGGATGGACCCGACGGTGTTCCCCGTGCTGGCCTACAGCCTCACCTCCGATCGCCGCTCGCTGATCCGGCTTCGCGACATCGCGCTCTACCAGTTGCGTCCCCTCCTCTCCACCGTGAAGGGGGTGGCGGGCGTCGAGGTCCTGGGCGGCAAGCCGGAGGAATACCAGGTCACCGTCGATCCGGCGCGGCTCGTCTCCTACGGCCTGTCCATCGACGACGTGGCGAAGGCCCTCTCCGCCGCCAACGTCCTCGAAGCGGTGGGGCGCCTGGAAGATCACTACAAGCTCTACCTGGTCGTCTCCAACACCCGCCTCGTCTCCCTCCGGCAGATCGGCGAGACGGCCGTTCGAGCCGGCGGGAACGGGATCGTGCGAGTCGAGGACGTCGCCACGGTCTCCGTCGGCGCTGCCCCCCAGTGGACCCGCGTGACCGCGGACGGGCACGACGCGGTGATCTTCCAGATCTTCCAGCAGCCCGACGGCAACACCGTGCAGATCGCCCGCGACGCGAAGCAATCGCTCGGCGGGATCAGGAAGCGGCTGCCCGGCGACGTGCGGATCTCGAGCTGGTACGATCAGAGCGAATTGATCCTCGGCTCCGCCTCCAGCGTGCGGGACGCCATGCTGATCGGCGTCGCGCTCTCTTCCCTCATCCTGCTGCTCTTTCTCCGCAACGCGCGGGTCACGCTCATCGCCGTCATCGCCGTGCCGAGCGTCCTGGGCGCCACGATCCTCATGCTGTACGTCCTGCACATGAGCTTCAACATCATGACGCTCGGCGGGATGGCGGCCGCGGTCGGGCTCATCATCGACGACACGATCGTCATGCTGGAGCACATCGTCCGGCGCATGCGCACCGGCGCCGATCGGCACGGCGAGCAGATCCTCCGGGCCGTGCATGAGATGACCCGTCCCCTGGCGGGATCCTCCACCGCGACCATCATCGTGTTCACCCCCCTCGCGTTCCTGTCGGGGGTGACGGGAGCCTTCTTCAAGTCGCTCTCGCTCACGATCGCCGCAAGCCTCCTCATCTCCTTCTTCGTCGCCTGGCTCGCGGTCCCGATCCTCGCCGGCCGCTTCCTCAGGCGGGAGGACGCCGAGCAGGGGGACGAGGACGCGATCACCGTCCGCCTGCGACGGGCCTACGAAGCCGTGATGACCCGGGCGCTGGCGCGCCCTTCGCGTGTCTTGCTGGTCCTGGCGCTCCTCGTTCTCCTGGGCTGGATCGGATACGCCCGCCTCGGATCCGGATTCATGCCGGTGATGGATGAGGGAGGCTTCATCCTCGACTACCTGGCCGCGCCGGGAACCTCCCTCACCGAGACCGATCGCCTCCTGCGCCAGGTCGAGGCGATCCTGCGCGCCACGCCGGAAGTCGACACCTATTCCAGGCGAACGGGGCTTCAGCTTGGAGGAGGACTCACGGAGGCCAATACGGGCGACTTCTTCGTGCGGCTCAAGCCCTTCCCGCGGCGCGGCATCGAGGAGGTGATGGACGACGTGCGCGGCAGGGTCGAAACATCGGTGCCCGGCCTGGACATCGAGCTGTTGCAGCTCATGGAGGATCTGATCGGGGACCTCACCGCCGTCCCCCAGCCGATCGAGATCAAGCTCTTCTCCGACAACGGCGCGTTGCTGGAGAAGCTGGGGCCGAAGGTGGCCGCGGCCATCGGCCGGGTCCCCGGCGTGGTCGACGTTCGCGACGGGATCGTCCCCGCGGGAGACGCCATGGAGATCCTGATCGACCCGGACAAGGCCGCCCTGGAGAACGTCGATCCCGAAGCCCTCACGCGCATCATCTCCGACGCCCTGACGGGCGTGGTCGCGACCCGGATCCAGAAGGGGCCGAAGCTGGTCGGCGTGCGGGTGTGGACGCCGGCCGAGTCTCGCGCGACGGGCCGGGACATCACGAATCTGGTTCTTCGCGCCCCGGACGGGCATGCTTTCTCGCTGAAGCGGGTGGCCCGGATCGAGACGCTCGTCGGCCAGCCGGAGATCATGCGGGAGGACCTGAAACGCATGGTCGCGGTCACGGGGCGGATCAGCGGCAGGGATCTCGGGTCGGTCATCCGGGACATCAAGAAGGTCCTGGCCGGGAAGAGGATGATCCCCGCCGGGACCTACTTCACGCTGGGCGGGCTCTACCTCCAGCAGCGCATCGCCTTCACCGGCCTCATCGCGGTGTTCATCGCGGCCGTGCTGCTGGCCTTCCTCCTGCTCCTTTTTCTGTACGAGCGGTTCCGGGTGGCCCTGGCCATGCTCGCGACGACGCTGCTATCCCTCTCGGGAGTCTTCCTCGGCCTCTGGCTCACGGGGACGGACATCAACATCTCCTCCATGATGGGGATGACGATGATCGTCGGGATCGTGACGGAGGTGGCCATCTTCTATTACTCGGAGTACCGCGACCTCCCGCCGGACATGGCGCCGGGCCTGGCTCTCATCACGGCTGGCAAGAACCGGCTGCGCCCCATCGCGATGACCACGCTCGCCGCCATCCTGGCGCTCCTGCCGCTCGCGCTGGGCATCGGGCAGGGCTCCGCCATGCAGAAACCCCTCGCCATCGCGATCATCTCGGGACTCATCGTGCAGCTTCCCCTCGTCCTCATCGTCCTGCCTGTCGCTCTCCATCTCCTGGGCGCCCTTGCCCGGGAGGCTCCCCCCACGCTACAGTAGCGCCCACGCTTCGACCCACGAGGGTTTCCCGACATGTCCCAAACACCGGCCCGGCCGGAACGCTTCTTCTTCGAGAAGTTCGGCCTCGACGAGAACGCGCTCGAGCGCGGCCTGGGTGGCGCGCTCGGGAAATCGATCGACTACGCCGACATCTACTTCGAGTACCGGTCCTCTGAGGCCATCCAGCTCGAGGAAGG
>JBGPLH010000316.1:0-3788 GCA_041486365.1 Thermodesulfobacteriota bacterium
CCTTCGGACGGACCGGCAACCGCGGCCTCCGCTTCCTCTCCGGCGAGCAGAAGGTCCGTCATTTTCGCTCTTCACCGCCCGTGCAACGGAGCTTCTGCGGAGAGTGCGGATCGAATCTTTTCTTCCGGTTCGACCCGCTTCCCGAGGCGGTCTGGGTGGCGGTCGCCAGCCTGGACGACGATCCCGGCCTGCGTCCCCAAGCGCACATCTTCGTGGGTTCCAGGGCCCCGTGGCATGCCATCACGGATGATCTCCCCCAGTTCGAGGAAAACCCGTCCGAGGATGGGAATAGTTCGTGACCGTCGAAACCGAACAGCGTGGCCGGCCACCCGGGATTTCGCCGGGTGCTCGACATCTACACTCGCCACCGCGGGAAATCCTGCGAGATCGTGTCACAGCCGGCTGCGCAAGCCTGAACGGCGACGGGAGGCTGACAGCGGACCACAGCATGCGGAACGAGACTACGGGTGCGGGTCGGGATCCTGCACGGGTATGCGCCAGTCGATCACCACCCGCGCGGGGTCGGCGGGATCGATCCGCACGCCCACCACGGCGCCGGGGACGAGGCGAGGCAGCAGATCGGGCTCGACCACCTGACGGATCTCCCCAGGCTGCGGGCCTCCCGCGTTCTGCACGTGGAGTCCGAAGCGAACGATCGGGTAGCGGCGGTTGTAGCGCCAGCCGGTGGGTTTCACCGCGGTGAGCGTCGCCAGCCCGGGCAGGCCGTGCTCGAGCAGGCGCTCATCCCCCGTGAACGACGAGAAGAGGCGCACGAGCCGCGGCACGCCGAAGAGGGCCACGGTGAGCGAGATGGCGGCGGCCGCGAGGCAGGCGACGCGCGCCTCCGCCACGAGCGCGCCGACGACCCCGAAGACGGCGGCGAAGACGACGAGCGACCCGCTTACCACCCGGCCCCAAAGCTCCATGCGACCTCCCTACCCGGTGATATCCTGACACAAACACAACGAGCGGACCCCGGGTCAAGGGGCCCGCCCGTCGCTTTCTCTTCTCTACCCTGCCGCACCGACCCGTGGTTCGAGCAATGAAAAGGAGCGGCGCGCGGGGCCACCACAGAGGGATGTCTGCCTCGCGCGCCGTTCCCGATGCCACGGGCCGGTCTGTTCTCTATTACGACGGGACTCCCCGGACCGGATGCGTGGATCCTGGGAGGGCGAAGCTCCTGCCGGGCCCTGCGGCTTGCGGCTCGCCAGGAGGCTCGCCCTCCCAGAGGTTCGCCCTTCCATGCCCGCGCCACCGCGCCCGCCGCAATTCGTGCATTCGTGTCGGGCGGGGCATCTGCCTCGGTTGCTCCGGCCGCTCCCCGTCTGTAATCTCTGGCGCATGACGATATCGAACGAGATGGACGTCGCGCTGCGGCTCGCGGTGGCGGGGCTCGGCGGGCTGGCGGTGGGCATCGAGCGCGAGTGGTCCAGCCGCGTGGCCGAGCGCGTCGTGCGTTTCGCCGGCGTGCGGACCTTCCTCCTGCTCGGGCTGATCGGGGGCATCTGCGCCGAATTGCAACGCCGCGGACAGGCCGGGGCGGGCGTGGCGGTGCTCGGCGCGGCGGCGCTCCTGGCCGTGGTGGCCTACGGGCTCAAGGCGCTCAAGGGCGACGTGGACGGCACCACGGAGGTCTCGGCGCTCCTCGTGCTCGGCGCGGGGTTCCTCTCCGGCCTGGGATTGCTGGGGCTGGCGAGCGGAATCTTCGCGATCACGGCCCTGGTGCTCGTCGAGAAGAGCCGCATGCACTCCCTCGTCGAGCGGATCCAGTCGCAGACCCTCGAGGCGGCCGCGCGATTCGCCGTGCTGGCGCTCGTGATCCTGCCGCTACTTCCGAGCGGACCCTTCGGCCCCGACCCGGGCTTCCGCCCACGCGAGCTGTGGGCGCTCGTCCTCATCTTCTCCGGACTCTCCTTCGCCGGCTACATCGCGCTGCGCATCGCGGGCCCGACCAGCGGCTACGGGATCGCGGGATTCTTCGGCGGGCTGATCTCCTCAACCGCCGTCACGCTCCACTTCTCCCGCGACAGCCGTGACCAGCCGGGCATCGGCGCCCCGCTGGCAATCGGCGTGATCGCGGCCTGCACGGTGTTGCCGATCCGCGTGGCGCTGCTGGCGGGCGGGCTCAACCCGCAGGTCGGGCGGGAGGCGCTGCCCTTCCTGTGGCCTCCCTTCGTCGTGGGCCTCGCCGCGCTGGCGATCACGCTCCGGCAACGCGGGCCGGTCACGGGCCCGATCGAGCTGCCGGAGAACCCGCTGCGCCTGATGGCGGCCATCCAGCTCACGATCGCGTTTCAGCTCGTCTTCTACGCCATGCACTGGGTACGGCACGCCTTCGGTTCGGGAGGCGTCTTCGTTTCAGCCGCCCTCATCGGCCTCACGGATCTCGACTCGCTCACCTACTCGATGGTGAAGCTCGGAACGACCGAAGGGACGTTCCCGGTCGCAGCGCGGGCCCTCGGTATCGGCGTACTCTCCAACACGGCGGCGAAGCTCGCCCTGGCGGTCGCTCTGGGCCGCGGGAGCTTCCGCAGGATGGCGGGCGTGGGTCTCGTCGCGATGATGGTCGCCTGCGTGGCGGCGCTGCTGATTTTCTAGCCGTCGATCCCCGGTCTGGAGCAGCCATGACGAACGACCCGGATCCCTTCGGCGCGCCGGTCCGCGTCCCCATCGAGGACGCGATCGATCTCCACACCTTCGCACCGGGGGACATCCCGTCCGTCGTCGAGTCCTATCTGGAGGCGGCGGCGGAAGCGGGATTCCCCGAGGTGCGGATCATCCACGGGCGCGGCAGGGGCGTGCAGAAGGAAGCGGTCAGGCGCGTGCTGGCCGAGAGCCCGCTCGTCGAGCGCTTCGAGGAAGCGCCGGCGGACCGCGGCGGCTGGGGCGCGACGATCGCGTGGCTTCGCTTGCGGGCGGATACGGGGCTATGACAGTTTACCGGGCCAAAATCCCGATCCCAAGGAGGCAATCATGCGATCGTTCTTCCCTCCCTTCATGGGCGGACCGCCCGCCGTGGGTCTTCTGATGCTCCGGGTGGTCGCCGGCGCGGCGTTCATGTTCCACGGGTGGATGAAGATACAGAACCCCTTCGGCTGGATGGGTCCCGACAGCGGGATGCCCGCCGTCCTTCAGGCGCTGGCGGCGCTGTCTGAGTTCGGTGGCGGGCTGTGCTGGATCCTCGGCCTCCTCACCCCGCTCGCCTCCTTCGGCATCCTCTGCACGATGGGCGTGGCGCTATCCAGGCATATTCCCCATGGCGATCCCTTCGTGGGTCGGCCGCCCTCCTTCGAGCTGGCTCTGGTGTACCTCTCCGTGGCCATGCTGTTCCTGCTCCGGGGGCCGGGCGTTCTCTCGCTCGACGCGCTTGTGTTCCGCCGCGGCGAGTCCGCGGGGCCTGACCGCGGATAGTCCGGTCATCGATCGGCGCGGGGGTCAGGCGAAAGGATGGTCACGTCATGAGAATCGTTTCACTGAACGCCGGGGTTCCCCGCACGGTCCTTTACAAAGGCCGGTACGTGAAGACGGCCATCTTCAAGGAACCCGTGGCGGGGGCCGCGCGAATTCGCCGTCACAACCTCGACGGCGACGCGCAGGCTGATCTCAACGTGCACGGCGGCGCCACGAAGGCAGTGTACGCCTATCCCTCCGAGCACTACGGCCCCTGGAAGTCGGAGCTTGCCGGGAGGGATCTCCCCTGGGGGATGTTCGGCGAGAACCTGACGACGGAAGGGCTCTCGGAGGAAGAGGTGCGCGTGGGCGATCGCTTCCGCGTCGGCTCGGCGATC
>JBGPLH010000317.1:0-3779 GCA_041486365.1 Thermodesulfobacteriota bacterium
ACGAGCTGCGCCTGGAGATTCCGCATGAGCCTCAGGTCGTGCGCCACGGCCACCACTCCGGCGAAGGCCCCCTCGTCGTCCAGCAGCGCGGAGGTGTTGAGCAGGACGGGGATCCGGCGGGCGTCGGTCGAGCGCACCGTCGCGTCGGCTTCCCGGAGATCCTGGAGGAGCGCGGGCCCGCCAACGGCGGCCCGGGCGCGTGGATCCAGCTCGACGATGTCGCCGATCCGCATCCCCTCGACGCGCCCCGGCGCGCGCCCCGTCATGGCCGCCGCCGCCGCATTGATGTGGCGGAGCCTTCCCTCGGTATCCACGAGGAAGACAGCATCGGGAATGGTGCCGAGCACCTCGGCCGCCACCGCCTCCGGCGTCAGCAGAAAGAGCTGGTAACGGAGCACCGCGTAGATGAAGAGCGACACCATGATCGTCGCCGCAGCGGTCCCGAGGCGGTAGGTCTGGATTCCCAGCGACGGCAGGACCCCGTCCGTGAGGGATCCGGAGACGATGGGAATCATCGTCGCCACGAGCATGAGACGTCCCTTGCGTCGCTCTCCCGCGGTCCGGGCGCCCCACAGGTAGCGCACGTTCAGGACGATTCCGATGGTGAAGCAGATGAGGATCTGTACCAGGAAAGGGTAGTAGAGCGGGCTCGGCCAGTAGGCCCAGCCCCAGGTCGCCGGCGTCACGCGTTCGAAGAGCCGGCCTCCCGCGAGGACCGCGAGCATAGTGGCCACGGGCGGTCCATAGAGACCCAGCAGGCCCACCGCCCGCGGTGGGCGATCCTCCCGCACGACGCCGAGAACGAACCGCAGGTAGAACGCGCCGGAGAAGACGAAGCCCGGGGAAGCGAGGTGCAGCCAGCGCATGGCGAGGGCGGGCGTCGGCGCGTTGTTCCAGACGAACTCACAGAAGGACCACCAGCCGATCCCCAGTAGCAGCGCGGCCAGCGCGCGGGCGGCGGCCGAGCGGAGGCCCCGGGTGAAAAGGAAGATCCCCAGCGCGACGGCGAAGACGCTGCAGGCGAGCGACAGCGGCGTGTGGATCTGCACGGGTGGCCGTTCCTCCGCTTCTATTGGATCGCTTCTTTATCGGCCGTTCGGGGGTTCGGGCTTGAGGCCGCCCCGCCCGGGCCCGGGGCGCGGATTCCCCTGGTTTGACAGGGCGAATCGCCGCCTTTAGACTCGCGCCCCATGCCTGACCCGCCCGCCATCCTGGCCGAGGGACTCGCCAAGAGCTTCCGCCGCCCCGGGGGCCTCCTCGGCGGGCGCGGAGTCCCCGTCCACGCCATCCGCGACATCGATCTCGCCCTTCCCCGCGGCGCCCTTCTCGGCATTCTCGGACCCAACGGCGCCGGCAAGACCACCTTCCTGAAGCTCCTCGCCACGCTCTTGCTCCCCGACGCCGGCCGCCTGCTCGTGGACGGGCGCGACTGCGTCCGGGAAGGACGCCACGTCCGCGCGCGCGTGGGGCTCGTGACGGGTGATGAGCGGTCCTTCTACTGGCGCCTCACCGGCCGGCAGAACCTCGCCTTCTTCGGGGCGCTCCACGATCTCGACGGCGCGCGCTCCCGGGCGCGGATCGCCGAGCTCGCGGGCGCGCTCGGCCTGGAGGCCGTGCTCGACGCGCGCGTCGACGGCTACTCCACCGGCATGCGGCAGCGGCTGGCGGTGGCGCGGGGGCTGCTCCACGATCCGTCGGTGCTGCTCCTGGACGAGCCGACCCGGAGCCTCGACCAGGAGGCCGCCGCCTCGCTCCGCGCGCTCCTGGCGAATCTCGCGCGCGAGGGGCGACACACGGTGGTGCTGGTGACCCACGCGCCGGAGGAGGCGCGCGCTCTCTGCACGCACCTGGCAACGATGCGCGAGGGCGTTCTCCGGATCGAGGCGTCGCCGTGAGGCCGCTCCGGCAGGCGGCCGCGTTCCTTCGCCGCGATCTCCTGCTCCAGTCGAGCTACCGGAGCGCCTTCGTCCTGAACCTCGTGGGGATCTTCTTCTCCGTCGCGATCTTCCACTACCTCGGGCGCCTCGTGGATCCCTCGGTGGCCGCCAGGCTCGGCGGACGCGACTACTTCTCCTTCGTGTTGATCGGGATCGCCTTCTACAATTACCTGGGCACGGCGCTGAACAGCTTCTCGGGGAGCCTCCGGCAGGCGCAGCTCACGGGAACGCTCGAGCCGGTGCTGGCGACGCCGGTCGGGATCCCGACGCTGCTCTTCGGCTCCGCCCTCTACCATTTCCTCTACACGTCGCTCACCGCCGTGGCCTACCTCGCGGTCGCGGCTCTCGCCTTCGGTCTCGATCTTTCACGGGCGAATCTCCCCTCCTGCCTGCTCACGCTCGCCCTCACCATCCTGGCCTTCAGCGGACTCGGTATCCTGTCGGCCGCCTTCACGCTCGTCTGGAAACGGGGCGATCCGCTCGCCTTCTTCCTCGGCACCGCATCCGCGCTTCTGGGCGGCGTGTATTTCCCGCTCTCGATCGTTCCGGCCTGGGTCCAGAAGATCGCGGCCTGGATCCCCCTCACCTACGCCCTCTCGGCGATGCGGGGCGCGGTCCTCGACGGGAAGCCGGCGGGCGACCTGGGGGCCGATCTCGGAAGGCTCGCCCTCTTCGCGGCCGTGCTCATCCCCCTCTCCGTCGTGGCCTTCGTGGCGGCGCTGGCGAGGGCTCGGCGGGACGGGAGCCTGGCGCAGTACTGAGCGCCCTCCGCGGTCCCGTGAAACGCAAGGCCCGGCGCCATGGGCCGGGCCTCGGTATTCCTCGCGTCAGTCATCCTCAGAGAAACGGTGATCTCGCCTTGCCGCCCGCGCCGGAGCCCGGCCGCGGCAGCGCCCGCACCGTCACCGTGTCGGGCGCGCTCGACCGGCCCTCCGCGCTCACGACGAGCTCCACGACGTAGGTCCCCTCCCGGTCCAGCCGCAGCGACGGACGCGCCTCGTCCACATGCGCGAGCGACGCGTGGGACCCCGCGGGAGCCGAGACGATTCGCCAGGCGAACGCCAGAGGCCCCGGAACGCCGCCGCTCGCGCTCCCGTCGAGAGTTACCCGCGCCCGCACTTCCCCATCGGCGTCGTCGCCCGCGTCTGCGATCGGAAGGGCGTCGAAGGCCAGGCGCGTCGCCGGATCGCCGAGCAACGCCCAGCCGCCGGCCAGATCGTCGAAGAAGCGGAGCCCGGCCGAGGCGGCGCGCGCGCGCACGAGCGCGTCGCCGATTCGGAGATCGCCCGCGCGGAAGATCGCCCGCGCGATGGCCTCCCCCATCACCTCCTGCCCCTCGATGGGAGCGACGCTCGCCGGCGCGTAGACCGCGACGGCGCCCGTGGGCCCGAAGAGCATCGACTCGCCGAGCGCATCCCCCGAGGGGGCATTGAAGAAGCCGTTCAGGCAGTTGAGGACCACGACGAAGGGAAGTCGGTCCGCGTTGTGAAGCGAGGCCAGATCGGCCGCGCGGAAGATCACCTCGTCGGCCCAGAGCGTGATGGCGCCGTGCCCGATATACGAGACGAAGAGCCGCCCCGAATTCAGCGCGTCGAGGATCGCCTGCCGGGCGACGGTGGCCTGGTCGGCTTCCGGAATCGCCGACAGGTAGAGCTTGAGCGCGTCGAAGCCGGGGGGCAGCCAGCCGGCCATCGCATCGGAAGCCCCCTCGAAGAGCGCCGCCTCCCCCGCCTCGAACGCGCGGAAGCCGTCGTCCGCCACGAGGAGCGCGCTCCGCTGCCAGTCCTGCCCCAGGGGCTGGGCCGCGTAGGCGAGGATCTTCGAGACGACCCCCGCGAGCTG
>JBGPLH010000318.1:0-3752 GCA_041486365.1 Thermodesulfobacteriota bacterium
CTCTCGGCCCACTCAAGGCTCCCCCTCGCCGCCCCCGGCCCAGCCGTGAGCGAGGAGGAACCGATAGAGACGGAGATCGTCCACCGAGAGCGGCGGGATCCAGCTCCCGATCCGCTCGCGCTCCCACCAGAGACCCTCGGGATTGCCGGGCCGGGCGAACCGGTAACGGTACAGCTCGGCCCGCACGTACCGCGGCGGCCGGCCAGGGAACGGGTTCCCGTCCAGCAGCGAGAGCGCGCCCGGATCGTTGTGCAGGAGCTTCCAGACGAGGTGCACGGTCCAGGGATAGTTTTCGGGCGTGGACATCGCGGCAAACCAGATCGCCCAGTCCAGGCGCGGCTGATAGGGCGAGATAACGCAGGGACGGCGCTTCGGGTCCCCCGGCTTACAGGGGAATTCGTAGGGCTTCCAGACCGTGCGATCCGTGATCGTCTGCTCATCCGTTCCCTCGAAGATGATCTCGGGACGCGACTTCCCCACCGTTCCGAATGCGCCGTAGGTGTTCACCAGCTCGAGCGGGTCGAAGGAGGTGTTCATGATCTGCTGGCCGGAGAACAGGTTCATGACGGGATTCACGCTGAGAAGCGCCACCAGGAAAGCCAGGGCCCCCGCGGCGACCAGGTGCCCGCGCGAGGGCTGCGCCCCTGCCCTGGCACGCCAGGCCGCCGCGGCGATGCGCCGCGGGAGCACGCGCCCCAGGAGCGAGTCGTCGAAGCAGGCGAGGATCGGGACGATCGTCAGGTAGTTCAGGAACGAGAGGTTCCCGCTCAGGAGCAGGAACACTTGGAAGGCGAGCATGATCCCGCCCGCGACGTGCCGCGCCCGGCGCGGCCCGAAGGCGAACCAGGGCGCGACGAGCTCCGTCAGGTGGTTGAACAGGACGCCGGCGCGGTGCAGCGGGCGCGGGAGAAAATGGAAGAACGGGCTCAGCGGGTTCGGGATCGGCTGCGTCTCGTAGTGGGTGTCGAGGCAGGTGAGATCCCGCCAGCAGGCGTCGCCGCGCATCTTGATGAGCCCCGCGCCGAGCATGATCCGGAACACGAGCCACCGGTAGAGCCAGATGACGATGGTGGGCGGCGGCCGCTTCGGGAACGGGCGGGGATCGAGGAGCGGGCAGAGGAATATGGCGAGGAACCCGGTCTCGAGGAGCTGGATCTCCCAGCCGTAGGCGTACCAGTCCTGGCCGATGTGGACGAAGGACAGGTACAGCGCCCAGAGCATCGCCAGCAGGATCGCGTTGGCGAAGCCCGCGAGCACGACGAGCGAGAGCCCCACTCCCGTCCAGGCCAGGACGACCAGCGCGCGATCGGAGAGATGGAGCCAGAAGAGGCTCGGGAGCGCGGCGAAAGCCGCGTCGGGGGACCCGAAATGGATCTCGGCGAGATGAAGGAACGCCGCCGCCGGCAGGAGGCCCTTCGAGCCGATGAGCGGCAGGACCTGACGGGCCAGGGAGAGGAACGCGAAGAAGTAGACGAACCCGAGCAGCCGCAGGATCACGAAGCGCGTGAGCCAGTAGGTGGGCCGCGCGGACGCCTCGTCTGGCGCCGCGGGCCGCGCATCATCCAGACGCGCGCCGCCCAGGTCCTCCGCTCCGCTCACGTGGCCCCTCGTCCGCCGATCAGCCCGCAGTGTACACGATCGGGCGCGCCGCGCTCCGAGACAGGCGCGCAACCGGTGCATGGCCGGGGGGCCAGGACCGCCTGACATGCAAAACTTTCAAACCGGCGAGCGCCCGAAGTACCCACTCCACCTCGAAAGCGCGAGAAGAATCCTTTTCCTGACGGATGAGACCGATATGGCACGGGGAATGCTAGGGGAAATCTTGACCAGGGAATTCTTGATCAGGGAAGTCTTGATCAAGGGTGCCGCCCGGCGAGGGCCCCTCTGCTCGCCGGGATTCGCGGGCTTCGGGAGATGCGCCGATGAGAGCAAGACCCAGGGTGGTGGTGCTGGGGGGCGGGTTCGCCGGGCTGGAGAGCGCGTTCTACCTCGTTCACCGGCTGGCCGACAGGGTGGACGTCACCCTGGTCTCCGACCGCGACAGCTTCGTCTTCAAGCCGAACACGATCTACATCCCCTTCGGCGAGGATCCGGGAAAGTACGTCATCCCGCTCAAGGATCCCACGACGAAGAAACGCATTCGTCTCGTGACGGACGCGGTCACGGGAATCGATCCCGAGGGGCGCAAGGTCTTCCTGGAGGACGGCGAGCTGGTCTTCGACTACCTCGTGGTGGCGACGGGCGCGGGCATGCGACCCGAGGAAGTCCCCGGCCTGAAGGAACACGCGCTCACGGTGTGGGAGCCGGAGGAGATGGTCCGCCTGCGCGAGGGGCTCTGGCGGCTCGTCCATCATGGAAACCATGGCCCGCGCTCCGATCTGCTCTTCCTCGTCCCGCCCAACAACCGCTGCTCCGGGCCGCTCTACGAGATGTGCCTGATGACGGACACCTGGCTGCGGCGTGAAGGCGCGCGGGAGCCGGTCCGGATCACCTGGGCCACCTACGAGCAGAGTTTCCTCCAGGCCTTCGGACCGCGTCTGGACACGGTGGTGAAGGACGAGTTCGAGGAACGGGGCATCGAGGGGTTCCACGGCTGGGTCGTGACCGGCGTCGAGCCGGGCCTGGTCCATTTCCAGAACGGCGAGCGCCGCCGCTACAACCTGCTCGTCTCGTTCCCGCCCTACGTCGCGCGCGTCCCGTACCCGACGCTTCCCATCGACGATCGGGGATTTATCCGCGTGGAGCCGGACAGCCGCCGCGTGAAGAAGCAGGACCGGATCTTCGCCGCGGGCGACGCGGCCGATTTCCCGATCAAGCAGGCCTTCCTCGCTCTGCTCCAGGGCGACGCCGCGGCCGACCACATCGCCTCGGAGATCACCGGGAAACCCGCCGAGGTGAAGTTCGAGCCCATGAGCATGTGCGTGCTGGAGGAGCTGAACAAGGCGACCTTCGCGCAGGCCCCGCTGCGCTACACCGGGATCCCCGAGAAACCCGTCCAGGTCGACGTCGGCGACGGGGAACGATACAAGATCGGTGTCTCGCCGATCTGGCGCGCGGGGAAGAAAGCCCTCGGCATGTATCTCCCCTGGCGCTTCGCGAGCGGCGAGCCCTTCCACGCGGGCTTCGCCTGGGAGGCGATGGATCTGGGCCTGAAGGTCATGGCGAAGGTCGCGGCGGATTAGAAGAGCGGTTCACCGTCGTCCTGCGAGAGCGCGCGAAGGATCGCGTCCGCAACAACGGCCGTCTGCTCGGGCGGGGCCGAGTGGGGAAGCAGGATGCCGGTCACCCAGCCCGCGCTCCACTGGAAGTTGTGGCGTTCGATCACGTCGACGCTCGCTTCCCGCAGCGGATGAAGGTTCTCCTCCGTCCGGAGCACGTCGACGTCCACGACCAGCCGCCCGCTCTGCACGTAAACATAGGCGTGGTCCCTGCCTCGCGCGTGATAGCCCAGGTACTTGATCGGTCCCCGATTCAGTTTCTCGACGAGACCCGCCCTGCCCTGCAGCAGGACCCGGCGGATTTCCAGGAGCGCCTGCGACCGGCGGAACACCTCCGCGCGCGGCCCGCCGACCATGCGCGCGATCTCGTCGAGATCCAGGCCCTGGGTCCCTTCGACGATATCGGGCCCGGCCGCGAACGTATTCTCATCGGAGCCGGCCGGGATTTGCGGGAGGGCAAGCTCCGTCCCCGCGCCTTCGTCGTACCCGATGACGAGCACGTCCTCGAGATTGCCGCGGTGAGTGCCCCAGAGC
>JBGPLH010000319.1:0-3697 GCA_041486365.1 Thermodesulfobacteriota bacterium
AGGCCGTGGCGGTCGACGCCGATCTGGAACCGGAACTGGAGAAACACCTCGTCCGCCGAGGAGTCCCGCAGGCTCGCGAGGAAGAAGGGGCTGCCGAAGTCGGTGTGCTGGACCTGCAGGCGCACCTGCATCAGCTCGCTCTGGATATATGTGAGCCATGCCGCGGTGGACCAGACCCGGTTGCCGGTCACGATCTCGTCGAGAGGGTGCAGGTAGTCCACCCGGGCGCCTGCCGCCCACTTCGGATGGAAACGGTAGTTGACGAGCGAGTAGCCGCCCCAGGCGTTTGTTCGGGACGCCTTGCGCGCCGCGTCCAGCGCGAGGCCGGCTTCCGTCTGCTCGGACGGGGTCAGATCCTCGAAGGCGACGCCCTCGGGGAGGATGTCGGCGAGCATGATCGAGTTGTTGTTCGCGCGGCTCGCGTGCATGAGCTCGGTCATCCATTTCAGGCTCTTCCCTCCGGCGCCCTGATGGGTGAGGGTGAGATCCGCACCCACGAGGTGGGCGAGTTTTCCCTGGCCGTCGGTCTCGTTGGGCCCGGCCATGAGCGATCCGCCCAGCTCGATGCCCGTGGAGTCCGTGAGATCGCGGTAGTACTTGAGATGCGTGTTGACGATCGGCTTGTCCTTCCCGGCGTGGAAGAGGCCTCCTTCCGCGCGGTCCAGGTCACCGCCGTTCACGAACTCGATGGTGCCCTCCAGGTACTGGTCCCAGGGGTTCGGGATCAGGCGCTGCAGGCGCACGCCCGTGTGCGAGAAGCCCTCCAGGCCGAGGTAGTCCTCGACGATGAGCGGCTCGTTCACGGAGGGGAGGGCGTTGCGGTCGATCAGGTTGACCTTCCCGAACTTGGAGCGGAACTTGCCGACCTGCCCCTTGAGCTGCCAGGGGAGGTTGAACTGCGTAAGGAACGCCTCCTCGATCTCGGCCTGACCCTCCTCGTTGAGCGTGATCGCGAAGTCGGCCCGGCTGTAGGGGTCGACGTAGCCACCGAAGACCAGCTCCAGCTCGCGGAAGTTGAACTGGTCGGTGCCTCCGGGATGGGAGTTCTCCGTCGTGGCGTTGCCGACGACGTCGCCGACCGTGCCGATCTCGGGGTTGAGTGCGGAGAAGCTCCGGGCGGAGGGCGCCACGATGGAAACCGCCGGCGGCGGGGGTAGGCTCGACGCGGGCACGGGCGGGCCGCCCGGACCGGGGTAGGGCGCGGAGACGAGCGGCTGGATCTTCGTGCGCTCCTCGAGCGTCCGGATCGTCTCGTCCTGCTTCTCAATCGTCTGGGTCTGGGACTTCACCGTGGTAGACAGATCCTGAACGGTGCTCTGCAACGTGTCGATCTGCTGCTGGATCCGGCGCGCGTCCGCCGGGGACATGTCCGCCGCCGCGTCGCGCGGAAGCGCGGTGTCGGCGAGGGCTGCGAAGGCGGCGCAAGCCGCCGCGAGAAGGCTGATCCTCATCGGTCCCTCCGTTCACGGCGTTCCCCCGGAGATCAAACCGGCACGGCGTTCGATCGCTCTTCGCGCACGCCGCGACGAATCGCGGGGGCGGATTCGGGAGCGAAAGCCGGGAACGCATCATCTCCGGCGCGATCGCTTCGAAGCGGACCGGCGCCGGGAACGTTCAGTTCAGGGGCGTTCGGAAGACGAGATGGAGCTCAGACGAGGGAGAAAGGCGGTGCGCGCCCGTGGTGGGGCGACGCGTGGATGCTCACGAGTGTGGAGACGCCCGGCGCGGGGTGCGCCGAGGAGACGACCGTGACGATGAGGACGGGCGCCGCGTGGCTGAGCGCGCCGGAGGCCAAGTGGACCCAGGCGCAGGCCTGGCAGTCGATCCGGTGGGCGCTGGAAGAGGAGTCGTGGTGGTGGAGGGCGCCCGCGGAGATCGTGAGGAGGAAGAAGATCGCCGCGATCGCGAGAGCGACCCGTCGCAGGTGCGTTCGCATCCCGGACGCCGAAGCGCGGCGGAGGCTATGGTTGGCCGGATTGATCCGCAACTCGATACTCCCCAACGTGGCGGCGGCGAGACTACCGGGAGCCCGGAGGGATGTCAAGGCGCTCCCGGACGGTGTCAACCCGCGGAGGCCTTATCGACCCAACAAGTCAATAAGTCAAGCCTGGCACCGTAACTATCAGCGGGAGCGTTCCTGCATCCGTTCCTCGAAGTCCTTCTTCCAGCGTTTCAGATCCCGCTCGTTGATCACGCCCTCGCCCTCCTTGTGCCCGCCGAGTAGCTGCTCGAGCAGCCCGCGCCCGATGTAGATCTCCTTGGGCATGTCCAGCTCGCCCTGGGCGCGGAAGGGCGCCGAACCCTTGCCCAGCCAGGTGGCGCAGTCGAAGTCCGAATGGAAGTCGTAGGCGAGGATGTGCCGATCCATGGCCCCCTTCAGGATCCGGGAGAAGTTGCGATAGCCCACCTCCACGGGGATCGTGATCGTCTTCGTCCCGTGCCCCTGGATCTTCACCTCGTCGTCCACGTTCCCGGAGAGCAGCACCATCTTGTTGAGCGCCGCCTCGTAGCGCCAGTGCTTCAGCGTGAGCGGGAAGCGGTTCGGATTGCGCGCCTCGACCTGGAAGCCGAGCGTGAACCCCGAGAAGGAGATGTTGGAGATGCCGACGTTCTGGAAGCGGAACTCGGGCTTCTTGAAGAAGATCGATCCGATCCGGCCGACGGGTCCGAGATGGGAGCAGCCGACCCCCGAGAGGCCCAAAAGGGCGAGCGCGGCCATCGGCGCAAACCATGAAACGCGGCGGTTGGAACCGTTCACGGGAGTACCTCACAAGGGCCGGAGGTCCCGGCCAGGAGCCGGGCCGACTCTAAAGTGGAAAGCCGCGGTGGCGCGGAACTCCGGGGGGCGATCGGGCGACGCGAGTATACCGCCGGGCGACGAGAAGATCAGCCCGTCTGCCGCGCGCCGCGGACCTTCCGGATCACCTCCAGCATGACCTCGTGGACGAGACCGTTGGACGCCACGATCCGTGACCCCTCGGCCTCCGTGTCGCGGCCCTCGAAGTCGGTCACGCGGCCTCCCGCCTCGCGAACGATCAGGCCGCCCGCCGCGACGTCCCAGGGCTTCAGCTCGAGCTCCCAGAATCCGTCGAAGCGCCCCATCGCCGTGTAGCAGAGGTCGAGTGCCGCGGCGCCGTCGCGCCGCACGGCCTGGGCCGTCATGATGAAGGCCGTGAAGTAATCGACGTTGTTGTCGGGGTTGTCGCGGATGTCGTAGGCGAAGCCGGTGGAGAGCAGCGCCTTCAGGATGTCGCCGCAGGCGCTCACGCGGATCGGGCGGCCGTTCAGCAAGGCGCCCTCGCCGTGCACGGCGCTGAACTCCTCGTCCAGCACGGGATCGAAGACGACCCCGAGCAGGGCGCGGCCCTGGTGCTCGAGGGCGATCGAGACGCAGAACTTGGGATAGCCGTGGGCGTAGTTCGTGGTGCCGTCGAGGGGATCGACGATCCAGCGGAAGCCGGAGTCGCCCTGGGAAACCCGGCCTTCCTCGGCGAGGATCGCGTGGTCGGGGAACGCCTTGCCGAGATGGGCGACGATGGCCTCCTCGCAGCGGTGATCCACCTCGGTCACGAGGTTGATCACGCCCTTGTGCGAGACCTCGATCGCCTGGCCGTAGGAAGCGCGCTGGATTCGCCCGGCATCGTGGGCCGCGGCGCGCGCTTCCTCGAGGAATCGTGCGATCTCGCCGCGGGAGGGC
>JBGPLH010000320.1:0-3688 GCA_041486365.1 Thermodesulfobacteriota bacterium
CTCCTGGGGCCCAGTGTGCTCGGCCTGTTCGCGCCCGGCGTCTTCGGCGTGCTCTTCCCGGGCGATCCGATCCAGTGGAAGCTGCTCGACGGCTTCTCCTGGCTCGCCGCGCTCCTCCTGTTGCTCGCCGTGGGCATCGAAGTCGATCTCCGCAGCGTGCGCCGCCAGGGCCGGTCCGCTTTCGTGACCGGTTTCTTCGGAATTCTTTTCCCCTTCGTCCTCGGCGCCCTGCTGGGTCACTTTTCCCCGGAGCGCCTCATCGCGCCGGGGACGACGCGCACGGTCTTCACGCTCTTCCTTGCCACCGCGATGTCCATCACGGCGATCCCCGTCGTCGCCCGGATCCTCATGGACCTCCGGCTCCTCAAGACCGACGTGGGACTCATGATCCTCTCGGCGGGCATGCTGGACGACGTGGCGGGATGGCTCGTCCTCTCGGTGATCATCTCGGTCGCGGCCGGGCAGGCCCCCGATTGGGGATCGGTGGGCGGACGCGCCCTGGCCGTCGCCGCGTTCTTCGTCTTCGCCGTCACGATAGGCACGCGGCTCGTGGGGCGGCTGCTCGTCTTCGTGGAGCGGCACTCGACGGGCTCGGCCGGAATCCTCAGCCTCGTGATCGGGCTCGGGCTACTGTGCGGTCTCGTGAGCGAGTCGCTCGGCATCCACGTGATCTTCGGGGCCTACGTCGCCGGAATCATGATCGGGCAGTCTCCTCGAGTAACCGTGCACACGCGGGAGGAGGTCAAGAGTTACATCTTCGCCCTGTTCACGCCGATCTTCTTCGCGACCGTGGGACTCAAGGTGAACCTCCGCGGCGAACTCGACCCCGCCTTCATGGCGGCCGCGCTGGCGGTCGCCTGCGCGGGGAAGATCTTCGGCGGGACGCTCGGGGCACGACTCGGAGGCCTGAGCCGGTGGGACGCGCTCAGCGTGGGAATCGGTGTCAACGTGCGGGGGGCGATGGAGCTTCTCATCGCCACGATCGGCCTTCGCCTCGGCCTCATCACGCAGCCTGTCTTCACCGCGCTCGTCTTCATCGCGATCGTGACGAGCCTCATGGCGGGGCCCCTGTTGCAATGGTCGATCCGGAAGCGGCGACCGCTGCGCCTCGTGGACCTCCTGCCGGAGAAGGCGGTCATGCTCGATCTGGCTGCCCGTGATCGCGAGGCCGCGATCGACGAGCTGATCGATCTGCTGGCGAAGTCGAAGCTTCTGGCCAATCCGGAGGCCACGCTGCGGGCGGTGCGAGAGCGGGAAAAGGTTCAGTGCACGGGCGTGGGGGACGGCGTCGCGTTTCCGCACGGGCGGGTGGCGAGCGAGCCGCGAACCGTGATCGCCTTCGGGAGGAGCCGCGCGGGGATCGACTTCGAGGCCTACGACGGGTTCCCGGCGCGCCTCGTCTTCCTCATCGTTTCTCCGCTCGACGACGCGGGGGCGCAGGTGAAGGCGCAGGCGATACTCGCGCGGGCGCTGACGCAGAACGAGGTGCGAGAGGGGCTCCTCGAGGCCAAGACTCCGGAGGAGGCCTGGCGGATCCTCGGCGCCGTGCCCGACGCTCCCGCCTGAGTCAGAGGCGGCCCGCGAGAAGCTGCTTGACGATCTCCACGAACCCCGAGGGTCCCATCCCCTTCGCGCGCAGCGCATGGGGCAGCCGCGCCGCGAGTTCCGGGTCCACCGCCCCGTCCTCGGCCCGCACCACGGCGGGCGCGTCCATGCTCTCCAGCAGCGGCAGATCCGCCGCGCTGTCGCCGATCCCCACCGTCCAAACTTTGCCGTCCGCCTTTCGGTAGACGTCGGCGAGCGCTCTCGCCGCGGCCCCCTTGTCGCATCCCATGTGCAGATGGAGGAAGCGCGCCCCCGGGGTGCAGGAGAGCCCCTTCGCGCGTATCGATTCCTCCACGTTGGCCCGTCCCGGAAGATCGGGATCGGACAGGCGAAAGGGCGCGTCGAACTCGCGCATCATCGCGTGGCCCGCCGCCGTGAGCGCCAGCCCCGTCTCCGCGGCGATCTCCGCGGCGGTCATCCGGTGGAAGCAGACGAGCGGCACGCCCGTTTCCGCCTCGATCTCGTCCAGGTGCGCGACGAGGCTGCGGTGGCTGGCCCCGTAGGGGATCACGTCATAGGCGCCCCGGCGCTCCGCGTTGGGCGGCTCGAAGGGAAACGTGCCGCGGGGGATGAAGACGGCCCCTCCGTTCTCGACGAGGAACGGCGCCCGGATACCCAGTGCCTCATGGATCGGCTCCACCTCCGCGCGCGTCTTGCTCGTGGAAAAAATCAACGGGATCCCCGCCGCGCGAAGCCGGGGAAGGATCTGCCGGGAGGTTTCGAAGGAGTAGGTTCTCGGTTCGAGGAAAGTGCCGTCGAGATCGGCGAAGAGGAGCACCCGGGTGCGCATGCGCACCTCCCCCCGGCACGCACACGGGCCGGCGGGAGACGCGGCGGCGAGGGGGCCGGGTTCGCTGCCATCCTACGCCCGCCCCACGGGGGCAGGCAAGGCAGAGCGGCGCAGGCCCGTGACGCCGGTCCCGCGCGGTGTCACGCCTCGACGGCGGGGGCGAGCGGCGGTTCCCGGTCGTACAGGCCGGCCGCGGCGTAGATCCGCACCCGGAGGAGGTCCCGCAGCATCCGGCAGGAGTCGCGCAGAAGACACACCTTCGATTCGGCGCGATCATCCCAGACGACTCCCACCTCCTCGACCCGACACCCGGAGCGCAGGGCGAGGAAGAGCGTCTCCGGGTCGAAGGTGAAGCCGTCGATTCGCTGCCGGCGGCAGAGGTCGCGGGTCACCTCCGGCCGGTAGGCCTTGAAGCCGCACTGGGTATCCCGGATCCCGCGGAAGAGGACCGCGCGAACGAGCAGGTTGAAGCACCGCCCGAGCGGGCGACGGAACCAGGGCTGCGGCGTCCGGATGCGTGAGCCGGCCGTCGCGCGCGAGCCGATGGCGATGTCGGCGCCCGCATCCAGGCGGTCGCGCAGCTTCTCCCACTCGGCGATCGGCGTCGCGCCGTCCGCGTCGACGACGAGCCACCGCCGCCCGCGCGCGTGGAGCATGCCGATTCGTACCGCGCATCCCTTGCCCTGGTGCGCCTCGTTCCGGAGCACGGCGAAGGCGTGCCGCGAGCCTTCGAGCGTCTCCCCGGCGATCTCCCAGGTGCCGTCGTCGCTCCCGTCGTCCACCACCAGGATTTCGATGGGCTCGACGAAGTACCGCGCCATCTCCCGCAGGGTGGCCGGGAGCCGGGAGCGCTCGTTGTACGCCGGGACGATGATCGTGAGCTCGGGCACGCCGGCCGCCGGACGGATGCGGACGCGGAGTCGTTGATCGGTCGCGGGAGAAAACAGAGAGGGGAGCACGGTGCCTTATCGATCGCGATGAAGTCGCGCGCCGTTGGAAACGGGGTGCCCGCTCGCGCTGGGAAGCCTTCACGACCGCCGCATCTCAAGGTCGGCCCGCGATGCGCGCAGGACCTCCGGGTAGTGCACCCGGGGGCGGCCGCGCGGAGCATAGCATAGCGGCCGCTCACCGGCAGGACGTCGGCTTGACGGCTTCACGGGGTATCCCTACTCTCGGCGGTGCCGTTCGTCCCCCTGCCCGAACACCGAGTGAGCGCTCCTTGTCAGGCCTTCCCGGCCGCCGCTTCACCGCGGACCGAAGGCCGGATTCCCGGCGACCGAATGCCTTCCCATC
>JBGPLH010000321.1:0-3675 GCA_041486365.1 Thermodesulfobacteriota bacterium
CGCCCGAAACGACGAAAAAGGGAGGACCTTCTGATGAAGAAAGCGATCTGCGCGATCCTAGTGGCGGCCCTGGCGGCCGGAGCCCTCGGGCCCTTCGCATCCCCCGCGCGGGCGGATGAGGTGAAATACGCGAACCGGGGGGAGGAGTTCGATCACAACAGCCCGCTCTTCGGACCCATCGTGCTGTACCCGGTGAGCCTCGTCGGCTTCGCCCTCGACGTGCCCATCTTCCTGACGGCGCGCAAGCAGCCCTTCACGGACGGACTCACGGAGATGAAGCTCATCAACGGCTACAACCCGATTACGAGCACATGGTCCGAGGAGGCGAAGCACCCGCACCAGGACATGGACGTGAGCGGCGGCGGCTACTGAGCGCCGCGGGCGCCCTCGCCCCGACGGGATCCGGCCGGGCCCGCGCCTTGCGCGGCGCCCGGCTTCTTTTCGGATCTTGTCGGCCCGCGCTGCGTGCGGGACCTCCGGCTCCGGGCGCCCGGGGGGCGGGTTGCGCTCCCACGCGGCCGGCCCCTATCCTGTTCATCCATGAGATTCTCCCTCGGCACTTTTCGGGCGCGGCTCACCCTCTGGCACCTCGTCGCCATGGGGACGATCCTGCTCGCTGCCGGCCTCCTGCTCTACGTTGGAATGGCGCGCGCGCTCCGGGAGAACCTCGACTCGAGCCTCTGGGCAATCGCCGAGACGGAAGCGGCCTCGTTGCTCAATCCCCTCGGCGCGATCCTTGGCCCCGGCCCGGGGCTGGTGCCCGAGGACCGCTCTCCCGAGCGGGTCGACAAGTACGTTCAGCTGATCAGTCCGACCGGCGCCATCCTCGTCCCCGCCCCCAACGTCTCCGGCGACCTCCTTCCCGTGGGTCTGCGGGCGCTGCGTGCCGCCCGGCTCGGCCAGGTGGTGATCGAGACGCACCGCCTCCCCGTGGGCCGCGTGCGCGTGCTCTACCTCCCCGTCGAGGGTCCGGAGGGCGTGACCCAGATCCTCCAGGTGGGCCTCTCGCTCCGGACGCTCGAGACGACGCTCGGTGAGCTGTTCCGGATGATCGCGATCGTGGAGGTCTCGGGCCTCCTGGTGATCGGCCTGGTGGGATACTTCCTCACGAAGAAGTCGCTCCAGCCCGTGGACGAGATCGCGCGCGCGGCCGATTTCATCAGCGAGCGGAACCTCTCGGCGCGCCTGCCGGAAGAGGCCGGCGCCGACGAGCTGTCCCACCTGGTGCGCGTGCTCAACCGCATGCTTGCCAGGCTGGAGCGGGCCTTCAAGGTTCAGGAGCGATTCACCTCCGACGCATCCCACGAGCTGCGCACGCCGCTGGCGATCATGAAGGGGACGCTCGAGGTGACGCTCAAGAAGGAGCGGCCGCCCGTCGAGTACCAGGAAGTGCTGGGGAGCATGCGGGAAGAGGTCGACCGGATGAGCCGCCTCGTCAGCGGGCTACTCACGCTCGCACGCGCCGACGTGGCGCCCACGGCGGAGAAGCGCGTGGTGAAGCTCCAGCCGATCCTGGGCGACGTGATCGATCTGCTCCGAATCCGGGCGGCTGAGCGCAAGGTCTCGCTCGAGTTCGAGGCGCCGCCCGACCTCCCGGTGATCGGGACGGACGATGCGCTGAAGCAGCTCTTCCTGAACCTCGTGGACAACGCGGTCACCTACACCGGCCCCGGGGGTCGCGCGTGGGTCCTGGCGGCGGAGCAGGGAGATGAGATCAGGGTCGAGGTCGGGGATACGGGGATCGGGATCGACGAGGAGGACCGCGAACGGATCTTCGATCGCTTCTACCGCGGGGCCACCGTCCGGGGCGGCGATTATCCCGGATCGGGGCTGGGCCTGGCAATCTGCGCGCAGATCGTGAAGGACCTCGGCGGCCGGATCGAGGTTGCCTCCTCGACGACACCCCCGACGGGAACCCGGATCGCCGTGTTCCTCCCCCGGGCGATGGCCTGATGGATCCGTGCCGTGAGCGACGGAGGCATTCGACAGGATCGTAGAACCGGGATGAGCGAATTCTAATGAGGTGCTAAGCGCGGTTTCATGCCGCCCGGGCGACACTCCGCGCGGCTCCCGATCCCGATCCCCGGACGGGATCCCCCCGCGGCCGAGGAGCCGGGGGGGAACAGGAGCCGCCAATTTATCGGGGAGTGCTCGCCGATATGGAACGTCTTCACCCGGCACTGGTTCACTTCCCCATCGCGCTCGTGCTCACGAGCGTTCTGTTCGACGCTCTCGCCTATTCGCTGCGGCGCCCCTCGCTTCACGTGGTTGGATACTGGAACCTCGTCCTCGGCGTGATCGGCGCGGGCCTGGCCTCCTGGAGCGGGTATGTCTCGGAACGCGGCCTGGCCGGGGGAACGGTCCCCGCGGCGCTGATGCAGACCCATCGGGAAGCGGCCCTCCTTGCCCTCGGCATCTTCACGGCCCTCCTGCTGGCGCGTATCGCGTTCCGCGGGCTGGGCCGGAGGCCCTCCGCCATTCCCGTCTACCTCCTCGCTGCCCTCATCGGCGGCGCATACCTCGCACGGACGGGCCACACGGGCACCCGGCTCGTCTTCGAGGCCGCGGCCGGCGTGATGCCTGCCGAGTACCCGCCCGTGGCGATGCTCCCCGAGGGAGGCGCCTCGCGGCAGCCCGTCTGGGGCCTCGGAATCTCGGAGGGCCCGGCCTACACCCGATCCCGCCAGCTCTCGCCGAGCGCGGCCCGCCTGCGCGCCCGCATCTATCTGCGCACTCTCATGCCCGGCCGTCCCCTCGTGCGCGAGCAGAGCGGCTGCCGCGTGATGCAATTGCCGCTCCTCCACCTGGACGAGACGGTCGCCGGCGTCGCGGTCGACCTCGAGAACGGCCGGCCGGTCCCGCGCAACGAGATTCGCTGCTCGCCCAGGGCGACGATGAACGCGCAGCAGGCGAGGTTCCGGGCCGCGCTCGCGCTGCGACAGCTGCAGGTGGGGAGCACCGCCTGGCTTGGCGGCCACGGGGCCTACTGGAACGTCCCGATCGTGCTCGACGGGAAAATGCTGGACATCCTGCGGATCGACATGAACAACGGCTCGCTCGTCCCGCTGGCGGTGCGCGAGGCGGAACCCCGCTAAGTGAGGACGCCGCATACGCGAACGCCCCGGAGGCAGTTCCGGGGCGTTCGTTTTCGTGGACGGGGTCCATCAGTCGGCGTAGAGCGCCTCGATCTCGTCCCTGAACTTGTCGCTCACGACCCTTCGCTTCATCTTCAGAGTCGGCGTGAGCTCGCCGGTGTCGATGGTGAAGTCCACCGGCAGGATCCTGAATTTCTTGATCTGCTCGTACTGCGCCAACTCGCGGTTCTTCTCCGCGATGTGCTCCTGGATCAGGTCGTAGACCTTCTGGTTGCTTGCGAGATCCGCGATGCTCTCGAAGTGCAGGCCGTGCTCCTTGGCCCAGGGCTCGATCTCCGTGGGGTCCAGCGTGATCAGCGCGCCGAGGTACTTCCGGCGGTCGCCCACCACGCAGGCCTGGCTCACATAGGGGATCGTCTTCATCAGGTTCTCGATGTTTTGCGGGCCGACGTTCTTCCCACCCGCCGTGATCAGCAGGTCCTTCTTCCGGTCGGTGATGTAGAGGTACCCGTCGTGGTCGAAGCGCCCCACGTCCCCGGAGTGGAGCCAGCCGTCCGTGAGCACTTCGTCCGTCGCCTCC
>JBGPLH010000322.1:0-3664 GCA_041486365.1 Thermodesulfobacteriota bacterium
AACCTGCTCCACCCGAACTCCTTCGACGCGCACATGGGCCTGGGGATCTTCTACGAGTGCGAAAAGGAGTGGGCCAGCGCCCGGCGGCAATTCGAGCGGGCGATCGAGAGCTACCCGGGCGCCGCGACGGTGGACCTGTACGCGCCCCAGCCCGGCGCGCTCGCAGAGGCCCACGCGCGGCTGGGGCTCGCCGGGGAGAGGACCGGCGACAGCGCCGGCGCCCGGCGCGCCTTCGAACGCGCCACCGCGATCGCCTCGAAAACGAACCGCCGCGACGGAAAATCCCCGCCGGCCTCGCCGGAAGCCTGGATCGAGGACCTGGACAGCGGAGACCGGAACTGCCCCGCGTCGAGGGAGGAGCGGCGGTGAGCGGTACAGGCTCCCCTCGGCTTCGACGCGATGCTCCAGGATCGCAGCGGCGGCGACATCGCATATCTGGCGACGAACGCGCAGCGCTTCATCGAGGCGGCGAACAGGCGGCCGGCGTTCACCAATCGCTACAATCTGTACCGCCTCGGTTGCGTTCCGCTGTGGACCGCGGCGGGCTCCGGCGCCGACGAAGGAACTCGAACACTGATGCGCCGAGACGGGATGGCCCGGAAGCGGGATCAGGTCGCGATGACCCAGGACCGCTCGCCGAGCGACAGAAGGAACCGTCCCCCCGAGCCCTCCTCGATCCGCTCCGCGATCTGGTAGTACGCGGGCCGCCCGAATCGCGCCTCGTGGGCACCCCCTTTCACCCGGCACTGGAGGTAGCACCCCTCGACGAGCCGGAGCGTGGCGGGATCGAGCCGCTCCGAGGTTCCGTCCGAGAGGCCGAGCGTCGCGCTCCCACCCGCGACGTCCACACGACGGACGAAGTAGGGCGTGGCCTGCACGTGGACGGGACACTCCTCCTTCCCCACGCTCACCACGTACCTGCCCCGCCCGTTCCGCCTGAGCCAGCGCCAGAAGCTCTCGAGGGTCCGGGGGTGCGTGATCTCGACGCCGTCGTTCAGCCAGCGCCCTTCCCGGTCGATCGTGAGATAGCCGGGCCCGATCAGATCGGGGATCGTCGCGAGGAAGTCCGGGAGCCCCGCCGCGGAATCGAGGATCGTGTCGGGGTTCTCGGCCTCCAGGATACCGGGCCGGAAGCCGCTCGAGAGCACGCCGATCGTGAGCCCGCACCCCGCCTCTCTCGCCGAGCGGATGTCCGCCACCCAGTCGCCGATGAAGGCCGTCTGCGACGGCGGCAGCGCGAGCGACGCGGCCGCCTCCCCGATGATCACCCGCTTGCTCGCGCTGTCAGCCTCCTTCCATCCCTCCCGCGCCGCCACCCGCGCGTTCGAGAGCACGTCGTCGAAAAAGTGGAGCATCCCGACGTGATCCAGCTCCCGGCGCACCGACGCCTCCGGGCACAGCCGCGCGGTCGCGACGGCCATGACGTAGCCCTGCTCGCGCAGGCGGGCGAGCGCCTCCGGGACGCCGGGGATCGGGAACTGGGTCTCGTGGTTCGCGGCTGTGAGGTTCACGAGGAAGCGCCTCCAGAAATCCTCCCGGAGGGCCCTGCCCTCCGGAAGCCGGTGCGACAGCTCGTCGAGATGGTAGTGGCGCTCGAAGGCCTCGCGCGTGATCTCCGGCAGCTCGAAGTCCCGGAGCGCCTGCACGTAGGACTCATAGAAGCGCTCCTTGGAATCGAGGAGCGTCCCGTCCAGATCGAAGAGCAGGCCGCGAATGATCCGCATGGGTCGGTTCCCCCGGAAGGAGGACGGCGAACGTAACAGGGGGGATCGCGCGTGGCAACACGTTCAGAGGTATTCGGCTCCCGCGTTCTTGGAGTCGGCCCGCGCAGCGTCGTCAGAGTCGGCCCTCGCAGCATCGTCAGAGTCGGCCCTCGCCTCGCTCGGGACCTCCGGCGGGACCTGCGGCGGGGCCTCCGGGCGGGGGACGTCACCTTCAGAATTTCTCGGCCCCCGCTTCGCGGGGGTCCTCGGGGGGGGATCAGTTGCGGGAGATGTAGCCCATCTTGGCGTGGCCCCGCTGGCGATAGAAGCGGCGGAGATCGCCCAGCAGCCGATCGATCCGGGAGGGACCGTGGGACGGGAGGTAGCGCGCCTGGAGCGCCCGGCAGTAGCGGGCGGCCAGCCGGCTCGCCGTGCGGTAGCGGTTGGCGTCGTCGGGATCGAGCCCTTCCTCGAGCGACCAGGCCCTGAAGAGGATGCGCGCGAGCGATTCCGTGTCCAGGCCGCCGTCGCCCTTCCTGCGCTGGCCCGCGATCACGAGCGCCCCGGCGGCGAACTTGTCCACTTCGGCCTGCAGCTCCAGCTCCAGGCGCGTCACCGTGCGGCCGTGCCGCGCGCTCCAGATCAGGTAGAGGAAGTGGCTCGTCTCCTCCACGGCCGTGAGGAACGGCGAGAGGTTCCCGTGGTCGAGCCGCCGGTAGGGGTCGCGCGTCCGGAGCCGGTCCTGAACCCTCTCGTCAAGATACACGCCGAGCCAGAGCGCCTTCGGCTCCTCGAGCACGAGGAGCTGCCCCTCGGCGTCCGGCAGGTCCTCGGACTGCGCCAGACGCGCGTGGAGCCCCACGTCGAGGAGGAAATCCTCCGCGCGGACCGGGGCGTCGATCCGGTAGATCGCCGTGAGGTGCCGCTGGATCGCGGCGAGCAGGCGGCGGGTGCTGCGGCGGGGCGCCTTCACTGCCGGTACCGCGTGTCGATCCGATCTACGGGGATCACGCCCGCTTCCCGGAGCTTGCGGCGCGCGCGATCGCTCCCGGTCCGGAGAAAGGTCTCGTAGAGACGCAGCAGCCCCTGGTTGCCCATCTTGTCGCCGGCCGCGAGCTGGCTCCGCTCCCCCACCTCCGCGATCACGTCCATGTAGCGGACGAACTCGCGGGAAAGGTCCTCGAAGATCTCGCGGGATCCCAGCGACATTGCCAGTCTCGACGCGTGCGCGTAGGCGCCGCCGCCCATCGCCACGTAGTAGTCGACATCGACGAGCTTGCGACTCAAGGAGTCCACGAAGAAGCCGGCCACGAAGAGGGCGAAGTCGCCCATGCGACGGAAGGCGGAAAGCTGCGCGGACGGCGAGGACTGGAGCGCCTCCGCGAGCTGCTCGACGAGCGTCGGGCTCCCGGGGGAGTCCGCCGGGAAGAGGCGGCGCGTCTGGACGAACCCGGTGAGGAGATCGACGAGGTAGAAGGCCGTCTCCTCGCTCGCGCGCACCCGCTGTCGCACGAGCGCCTCGTCCACCATCTCGCGGAAAACCTCCGCGGGGCTTTCGGAATGGATCGTCGAGGTCCTGGGTTTCATCTCGCCGTCGCCTCCCTGCGGTGATTGGCCTGTACCTCCCGATTGTATGCGATCCCCTCGCGATTCGAGTCCCGGGGACCCCGGAAGGCCCATCGGCCCCCTCCGATCCTATCGTCCTCCCCCGGGGTCACCTTGAAGGGCGGCACCGGTGCCCCTTGACCGACCGGGTTTGCCTGCTAATATCACCCCGCTGGCACTCTCATCCGGCGAGTGCCCGCGCGTCGGGGCTTATCGGACCCCGCCCCGCGGGGGACGTCAGGTCAGAGAACTGCGAGTCCAGGATCCGCATCCGCCAGCGCCGAGAGACCCTTTCCCGGCCATAGCCCCTCCGGGGCAGCGCGAAGGAGCGGCCTTCCCCGCGGATGCGGTCGTCT
>JBGPLH010000323.1:0-3650 GCA_041486365.1 Thermodesulfobacteriota bacterium
GCGTGGCCTCGAGCCGATCCCAGGGCTCGAAGTCCCCCTCGGCGGCCGGGTCGAGCATGTGCTGCGTCCAGGCGAGCACGCGCGGCGCGGTCGACTTCATGATCCCGCCGGGCGTCGGATCGCTGGCGAGCTGGTAGTGCTGAGCGTACAGACCGAAGTCGGCCATCGCGGGCCGCCCGCCGAAGAGGAAGGGGCGCGACGCCAGGTGGCGCTCGAGGATCTCGAGCTGCCGGTGGAAGGAGGCCTCGATGGGCGCCTTCGTCTCCGGCGAGGACCCGACAAAGGCAAGGCGCGGGATCATCCGCTCCTTGATCATCCCGATCCCGAATCGGAGCTGGTCCGCGTCCACGCCCGGCATCACGCTCCGCGCGATCCGCTCCGCCGCGGACTCCTGGTCCGGCGCGTAGAACCAGCGGTAGTGGAACATCGGCTTGTTCCCCCACTCGTCCGCGTACTCCTCCACGAGCGCCGACAGGAACGCCGGCGCCTCGTCCTTCGGGTGGATCGAGGGCTCGGGAAAGAGCCTCTCGAAGCCATCGAGGATCGGCGTCGAGTCCTGGAAGGCCTCTCCGTCCGGGGAGATCACGAGGGGGATCAGGGGGAGCTTCGCGTGTCGCTGGAACTCCTCCTCGTTGGATGCGTTTCGCAGGATCCATTCGTGCGGAATCTTCTTGTAGCGGAAGAAGGACCGGACCTTCACCGAGTAGGGAGACAGCTCCGATCCGAAGATGCGGTACACCGCCGGCATCACCCTTCCCTCCGCTTTGCATGACGCGATCGCGCCCGCCGCCATCGCTGCCAGGGAAACAGCGCCGGCCCCGCCGTCCACGTCGCGTTTCGTGAAACCGGAGGAGGCGCCCGACCCTCCAGGCGCCCAGGGGGAGTATAAACCGATTGCGCCCTAGGGTTCCAAGGGGGGTCCGGGGAGGGGACTCTTACTTGCAGGTAGTCGAACATGCTCGGCATACAAGGAACGGCCCCGGTGAAATCACCGGGGCCGTCTCTCGTGCTGCCGTGATGCCGCCCTGGTCAGCCTGACGACCTCACTGCTCGAAGTCGTTCAATTGAACGACGACGCGGGCCTGCGTCGAGGGGAGGTTCGGGACGTTCACCGTCCTCGTCGCGCTGAAATCCCCCCGCGGGACGGTCACGACCGGCACGGTTCCGGGCGGAGCGGTCGGGATGAACAGATCCGCGCCGCTCAGGAACGCCAGGGGTCCGAACGGGAACGGGATGACGTTCACGTTGCTCACGCCGTCCGAATTGTCGTCGAACACGAAGAACGTCACCGGCGTTAGGCCGGTCACACCCGCGGGGGCGGTCACCGGGTTGATCACGTCGGTGCCGTTGAACGAGAGGACGTCGTTCTGGGCACCCTTGTTACCCCAGAACTCCTTGTACCGGATGACGGTCGCGGCGACGTGGTTGGGGCTCGAATCGATGAACGGGGCGAGGCCGTCGGCCACGTTCAATCGCACCAGGTGGTCGCTCCGCAGGAAGGGCTCGTAGAAGTAGTTGATGGAAACCTGACTCGGGCGCAGAACCGCGAACTCGTAGTGCCGTCCGCCCTTCACCTCGTCGATGGGGCCCCAGTTGCCGGTTGCGTCGATCAGGCGCGTCGCCACCGGCCCGTTGCCGCGCCGGAAGCCGGTCGCGCCGTCGACCTCCCAGATCTCCAGGGTCGCGCCGGCAAGGCCCGTGTTCTGGGGGAAGGCGGACACCCGGCCCTCGACCGACACCTGGCCCGGCGGCTCGGGCACGATGTCGGTGGTGGCCGGAGGCTGTCCCCGGAAGAAGCTGTACATCTCGTAGAACGCCTCGGGGGACGTCGCGGACTGCACGTGCTCCTGATCCGGGAGCGTGACGTTGAGCGCCCCCACGATATTGCCGATCGGGAGGGCCCCGCCCGCCCAGAGGGCCAGCGTGGGTACGCCACCCGGGGGCGCGGCCGCGGACGCGCCGTCGAGGTTGACGTAGTGGGCCACGTTCGCGGCGCGCGCGGGCGTGGCCAGGTACGTCTGGCACACGAACGTCCCGAGGGAGTGCCCCAGCAGGTCGACCTGCGCGCGGCCCGTATCCGCCTGCAGCTGGGCGATCAGGGCATCGAGATTCGCGAGAACAGCGGGAAGTATGGTGCCGATTGCCGAGGAATCGTACTCGAGCACGGCGATATGACGGTGCGGATAGCCGTTGCTGGTGAAGCGCATGGCCTGGGACTCGAACTGCGCTCCAGAGCCCGAGCTCCCGTGAACGAAGATTATTGGGTTGAGCGGGGGCTTGGCATGGGCTGCCGGCGCCGTGAACAGAATTCCGATCACCGCGAGCGCCGAAGCGATAAAACAGAACGCGGATAGCGTTTTTTTCGTTTTCATCGTGCCTCCACTGGAAGAAACATGCTCAAGAGGTTGCATGGGTTGAATCCAACCTCGCACCCCTCCCGAATGACCCTCACCGAGGTAGAAGCATCCGCGAGCCCGAGGCTGGAAACAATCCGACGATTTGGGATAGACTGTTCCCCCATGGGAACAAGCGATATCTCGCTCCTGACATTGTTCGTGGCGGTGGCCGACACCAGCAGCTTCTCGCGGGCGGCGGAGAAGCTGGGGACGCCGAAGTCGAGCGTCAGTCGAGGGATTACTCGCCTCGAGGCTGATCTCGGCCAGCAGCTCTTCTACCGCACCACCCGCCAGGTGACGCTCACGACGGCCGGCATGGCGCTCTACGAGCGCGCCGCGCCGCACCTTGCCGCGCTGCGACAAGCGATGGAGACATTGCCCGAGCAGCAGGAGCAGCCCTCGGGCCTCCTGCGCATCACGGCACCGAACGATCTGGGGATCAGTTTCCTCGCGGATCTCGCGGCGCGCTTCTGCGCTCAGTATCCCGAGGTTCGGGTCGAGGTGGCGCTGACGATCCGGACGGTTGACCTGGTGGGTGAAGGCTTCGACCTGGCCCTGCGGGCTGCCGAGCGCCTTGCGGATTCCACGCTGGTGGTCCGGAAGGTGAGTCAGGTGGAGGGCCAGTTGTTCGCCTCCCCGAGCTACCTGGCACGGCGGGGAAGGCCGCGTACGATCCGGGATCTGGATGGCCACGACATCGTGCGGTTTCGCGGTATCGACAGGGCCATTCTTCGTGGCGGTCGCGCGGAGACCGGCCTGCACCAGCGCCCGGCGCGTATCATCGCCGACGACTATTCGTTCGTTCGCGAGGTACTTCGCGCCGGCGGCGGTGTAGGACTTCTGCCGAGCTTCCTCGCACGCGAGGACCTGGCCACCGGAGCGCTCGTGCGGGTCCTGCCGCGATTCCGGATGGCACTTGGATCACTTTACATCGTGCACCCGGCGGCACGGCTCGTACCGCGCAAGGTCATCGCGTTCCGCGACTTCGTGCTCGATCTTCTGGCCAGCAGGCCGCTCGCACCCAGGCGGTGAAGAACCACTCGAGGCGATGGTGCTCTTGAGGGAAACTCCCGGAGAGGCCGAGGACCGGCGCGGACGTCCCGCCGAAGTGATGGGCCGCAAGAACGAGAGGCCGCGCCCCATCCGGATGCGCGGCCCTCTCGTGTAACCGGATCGACCGGTCTGCTTTCCCTATTTCTTGTTCGCGGCGTGCAGGCCGTTTTCCTTGGCCTGCTTCTCGATCATGCACCGGCC
>JBGPLH010000324.1:0-3649 GCA_041486365.1 Thermodesulfobacteriota bacterium
AGCTCCCCCACGACCCAGACGCGCCCCACGTCGCGCTCGATGGCGAGCCGCACGCGCGCGGTCACGTCGCTCACGGAGAGGGGCTTCTGCCGGGATCCGGCGGGCTGGGGGATGAGGTCCATGGATCGCTCCGGGGACACTCTCGTCCGGAGCGGAACGCGCGTCAAGGCGCGCCGCGCACCTCTACAATCCCGTGAAGATCAACCCCGCCACCTGGTTCACGTCCTTGAAGACGGTCAGCGTGAGCGGGCCGCAGTAGAGCGCGCCATGACGCTTCGCCCAGGCGCGGGCCGCGGCCGGAGAGTGGTGGCGGTAGGCGACGACCTCGAACTCCTCGCCCTGGACGTGGAAGCCCTCGAGCGCCCCCACCTTCGCGGCATCGCGGGGCGTCCAGACGTTGTTCCGCGTTGCGTGGTCCAGCGCCGCGCGAAAGCGCGCGAGCGTCGGTGCCGGGCGATGGCAGGCGAGCGCGAGGAGCAGGATCGGAAGGATCGCGAAGAGGGACCGCCGGAAGGAAGGCATGGGTCAGCGTCTCGCGTGAGAGGTCTTTCGCGGCGCGGGCTCCGCCGCGGGCAACTCGAGAATGAAGGCCGACCCCTCTCCCGGCGTGGAATCGACACGCACGCTTCCGCCGTGGCGCGCCAGCGCGTCGGCCACGACCGTGAGCCCCAGGCCGAGCGCGCCGCCGGGACGGCCGGCGGCCCGGCGGGTGGTGAAGAAGGGATCGAAGAGGCTCGAGAGGTGCTCGGGCGCGATTCCCTCCCCGTCGTCGCGGATCGCTATCTCCAGACGGTGGGCGCCGGCGGCGAAGGCGCGCTTCCCCTCCGATGCGCCGGGCGCCATACCGTTTCCCGCTTCCGCGTCGGCCAGGGTGAGGGGTCGCCCAGGCACGAGGCGCACGTCGATCCCGATGGTCCCCTTCTCCGGAATCGACTCCTCGGCGTTGAAGAGCAGGTGCAGGAGCGCCGAGAGCAGCGCCCCGCGGGGCCAGAGGACCGGCGGCACCTCCTCGAGCTTCGTCTCCAGGCGAATCCGATCGCCCCGCCCGTGGCCCATCACCGCGAGGGCCTGGTCCAGGAGCGCGCCGAGATCGCTCGGTGCCGCGAGGTCGCTGCGGGAGATCGCGTCGAGGGCCCGGGCGCACAGCGCCGCCTCCCCGACACGCGCCTGCGCCTCCGCGAGCTTCGGCGCGCGCCATCGCGGATGCGTTTCGCCGATCCAGGGGCGCGCCGCGTCCAGCGCGGAGGCGATGCGGTCCGCCGTGCGGGAAGCCACCCGTCCCGCGAGCACCGGGGTCGCGCACATCGCCAGCATGGCCCGGGCCTGCTTCGCGTCCGTTCCGCGCGTCTTGAGCTCCTGGTACGCCTGCATCACGTGGCGGGTCGATTCCTCGAGGTCCTCTCCCGCGCGCCCCGCCTCCTCCCGCGCTCGTTCCATCTCACGCCGCGCCTCATCCAGCGCCCGCTCGAGGTCGGCTATCCGCGACGACGCCCCTCCGAGAAGGAGCGATCGCGAGAGCGCCTCCGCCAGGACCGCGCCCGCCCGCCCGGCGGAGGCCAGCTCCTCCCCCGTGAAAAAGCCACCTCGCGCCTGGGCGCCCAGCAGAAGGATCCCCCGGAGCACCTGTCGTTCGCGGCAGGGGATCAGGGCCGCCGCGCGCAGCTCGTCCATCTCGCGCAGCAGGGGCTCCCTCGCGCCCGCGAAGCGCGGGCTCACGAGGACCTCGTAGCGGGAGAGCGGGCGATCCTCGGTGCGGAAGAACACCTGGAGCGGATGATCGGGCTGGAGCGGCGGGCGCGTGCAGGCGCCGGGCTCGCTCTGTACCTCCCGCAGGGAGCCGGTGGCGGTGTCCTCCGCGAGAACCGCCACATCCACGCCCGGGAAAGCCTCCCCGAGCGCCGTACGCGCGGCCATGGCGATCTCGGCCGCCGTGAGCGGGCCTTCGACCTCGACCCGGAGACGCGCGATCGCCCGATCGCGGCGCCGTGCCTCACGCCCCGCGATTCGGGCGGCCAACCGGACGAGCTGCGACCATGCGGCGGGAGCGGCGAGCAGCAGCGCCGTGACCGCCGCGATCCCGGCGCCCCCGCCGGCGCGCGCCGCCAGGGCGCCGGCGAGTATCGCCAGGGGCAACGCGATGGCGACGAGGGCGCCTCGGCGCAGGAAGGGATCGACCCAGAGGAGATCGGCGAGGGTTTCCCCCGCCGTGATGGCGAGCGACGGCGCCACGACGAGGAGGAGAGGAATCGCCCAGCCCGCGATTGCGCCTTCGCGCAGGACGGCGGCAAGCGCCATGCCGAGGAGCGCCGCGACGTGGGCCGGGGCGAGAAGCTTGCCGCGCTGGCGTCGCTCGATGGCGCGGCGGGCCCTGAAGCCGGCCACGGCCGCCGCGAGCGCCAGCCCCTCCGCGGCGGCGAGGAGCAGCCCGGCGACGATCAGATCGCGGAGCGCGGGAGCAAGCGTCGCGTCCGCGGGCGCCGCGGTCCTGGATGCGAGCCACAGGGCCGGCGCGGCGGCGTAGAGCATCGCGCGCAGCGGCCGCCCGATGCCGCGCTGCCCCTCCCCCCGCGTGGCCTGGAGCCCGGCCTCCGCCAGCGCGGGCGCGAGGGCGAACCAGGCGATCCGCCAGAGGCCGGACATGGGTCCGCCGGCAAGATCCCGCGCGAGCACGATCCACGCCACGGCCCCCGCTCCGCCCATCACCAGCAGCGCGCGCCCCCGCTCCGAGCCCCGGCGTCTGCGCCAGCCGAGAACGCCGCAAATGCCGAACGTGATCGAGAGCGCGAGGCAGGCCATCGCGCCGGCGGGGAGAGCGCGCGCCGTGAGCGCCCTCGAGATGAAGACGGCCGGGACGAGCCAGAGGAGCAGGAAGAACGAGGCGAGGAGCTTTTCGCGAAGAGGGCGGGATTTCGGATCGAGCAGGCGACGGGTGACGTGCGCGAGCGCCCCGTGGGCGTCCGCGGCAAAATCGCGAAGTGATGAGGCAGCCGATCGTCCGCCCAGAGGCGTCACGCGCGCTCCTCGAGGGGGATCGGAAGCCGTGTTTCCCGGAAATCCCGGGCCGGGCCGCGGGGCGAGCCCCGGGCCGTTTCATCCTTTTATAGGGACCGCGCGGGGGGCGCAACGAAAAAAAGCGTCAGCCGGGGGGAGAAAGCGACCTGGGACGGGCGGTCAACTGAATGGCCAGGGCGGCGAGAGCCAGGAGGATGAGCAGGGCGATGACGCCGACGGACAGGAGGTGGAGGCGGCCGAAGGTCGCGGTGATCCCGGGGTCGGCGATCCCCCCGGGCCCCTCCATGGCGGCTCTCACCCGCTCGATCCAGGGACTGATCACGAGGGCGTTCACCGCGGCCAGTCCCGCCGACGCCCCGAGGATCGCACCGGTGACCCGCGCAGGGCGGCTCCTCGCGGCTTCCGGCCAGAGCGCGATCAGGGCCGCCGCCGGAAGGAGAACGCTCCCCGCGTAGTAGGGCGGGAAGACGCGCGCCATGATCCGTCCGGCCTCCTTCCGTCCCACCGACCCGAAGACCGCGGGTGGGACCACGAAGGCGAGGAACAGCATCATCCCGAGCCAGAGGGATATGAGCGCCAGGGCCAGGCGGTGGCGTCTAGTCAAGAATCTTCCCCAAATTGAGGAGACCCTGGGGAT
>JBGPLH010000325.1:0-3649 GCA_041486365.1 Thermodesulfobacteriota bacterium
CGTGGCCCTCGCACCCGCCATCGACTTCACCGGCGGAGGCTGGCGCGTCAAGGTTCTCACCTGGAATCTCGGCTACACCTACGGGAAGGAGGACAGCCGGGCCCACGACGAGGATCTTCCCGCGGTGGCCCGTGTGATCGAGGCCGAGCGGCCGGACGTCGTGGCGCTCCAGGAGCTTTCCGGCCGCCGGCAACTGCGTTCGCTCGTGACCCGGCTCGGCGGCGAGTATCGGGGTTTCCTGGACGAGGGGGGCGACGCTGATCGCTTCGCGGGTATTCTCGTGCGCGCCCCCAAGATGGAGTTCCATGCGATCCGCACGAGCGCGGGCCGCAGCGCGAGCGCCGCGGTTTTCCGGGTGGCTCGCAGCCCCCTCACGATCTGCGCCATCGCCGCCCACGCGGAGGCCTGGGACCCCGCCGCGCGGCTCCGGTACACCGAAGAGATCCTCGACTGGGTGCGCGCGCGGAATTACGACGTGGTGTTCCTCGCGGGAGACTTCAACCTCGACGTGAGCGCGAAGCAGGGAGGCGGCCTGGTCTTCACGAGCGATCCCGCCACCGACGGGAAAACCTACGCGGCGATCACCGGCTCGTTCAGAGACCTGGGCAAGGACGGGGGCAGCACGGCCGCCTTCGGCCGGCGGATCGACTACGTGTTCGGGCGTGGATCGAAGCTGCGCGTGAAGCGGGTGGATGTGCTGCGGGGCAGGCGCGCCGGCCGGATGGATCACGATCCGCTCGTGGTGGACGCGGTGATTCCGAAACCGGTGGTGGCCTCGAAACGCTGAGCCGCCCTGCTCAGCCCCGGCGCGACTTCAGGCTGAGCACCTTTGCCTCCCCGGAGGACGTCGTGCCCGTGTCGAGGTGTTGACGGGCGCGGTAGTTGTCCGTGATGATGCGCGTGGCCTCCACCGGGTCATCGGTTTCCTGGAAGAGATCGACATCCTTCGCCGCGATGGTTCCCTCGCGCACGGCGGTCTGCTTCAACCACCGGGTGAGCCCCTTCCAGTAGTCACGGCCCATCAGAACGATGGGGAAGTTGATCATCTTGTGGGTCTGGATGAGGGTGAGTGCCTCGAAGAACTCGTCCATCGTGCCATATCCGCCCGGAAGCACGACGTAGCCGGCGGCGTAACGGGCGAACATCACCTTGCGGGCGAAGAAATAGTCGAAGTCGATTCGCACGTCGGCGTAGGGATTGGGCGCCTGCTCCCGCGGAAGCCGGATGTTGAGCCCCACGCTGCGGGCCTTGCCCTTGCCCTGTCCTTTGCTCGCTCCGCGGTTGGCCGCCTCCATCAGGCCGGGCCCGCCGCCGGTGATGACGGAGAATCCCTCACGGGCGAGCAACTCACCGACCTTCATGCCCTTGCGGTAGAAGGGGTGTTGGCGGCGCAGGCGGTTGCTCCCGAAGATAGAGACCGCCGGCCGGATCTGGCGGAGGGTCTCGAACCCTTCCACGAACTCACCCATGATCTTGAAGACCATCCAGGTGTCATGACTCTTGAAATCGTCCAAGGAACGCCTCCTTCGTCCCTGATTCATCGTCCCGAGGCCACGGGTCCTTTACGGCCGAGTATCCCCTGCGCCGCCGCGCGTGGAAGTGTCTTGGCCCCGGCCGTGGCGCTCGCGCTGTTCGTTCTCGGCGGGATCCCCGTGTCGGCCGCGGGTTTGGACGGGTCAATCGCCATCCCCGGCGCGCTCCTTCCCTCCCTCTCGGGAGAGAAAGTCACGCGCATGGCGGCCTGGGCGGCCGCCGAAGGGGAGGGCTCCCTGCGCCCGATTCCCTTCCAGGTGGACGAGAGGGATCCGGAAGGGCGCTACGTCCTCGATCATCCGATGGAGGGAAAGCCCGAGGACCTGCCGAAAGACGACGGGCGGTTCGACGCGAACGACGAGGCGGTCATCGACGCCGGGGATGCCGGGGCCCGTGTGCCCCTCGCGGCCTGGCCCCCGCACGCCCGGGGCGCGGAGGTGGAAGTTTCCGGCGGAGCCGCCGGGAAGCGCTACGTCTACCTCCTTTCCGTGGACGCGCCGCCCGTGCCCCCCCGGGAGGATGTCCGCTACGATCCTTCCGGCGGCGGGCGCGTCATCACGCGACGCTACACCATGGGCTTCGGGGAGAACGCACTCATCGTGAAGACCCTCTCGGTCAACGCCGAGGGAGGCGGAAAGGGCGTCAACCTGATCCGCGGCACGCGGAGCAAGCTTTACTCGCGCCTCACGCCCTACCTGCTCTCGCTCCGGATCAAGCGCAATGAACGCGATGTGAAGGTGACGATGGTGGGCACGCGCGAGGGGCCCGTGCGCATCATCCGGGTGATCAAGCGGCACACGCCGCTCCTGCTCGGGCTCTCTACACCGGAGGAAGTCCGAACGGAGCTCTACACGGCGGACGCCGCCGAGTGGCGGGAAGAGACGGGGCAGACCCTCGACATGAAGCGCCTCGTGGCGCGCAGCGTGGTGGAGGAGCGGTTCCTGCTCGACCGCGCCGCGGCCGGGAGCGTCTTCCTCTGCGAGGGCTGCGCGCCCGAGAAGATCGACGGGAAGCGGGAAGGGCCGAATCTTCCCCTCGCGAATGCCCGCTGGTGGGGGATCAGGGGCCCGCAGGGAACCTTCTACGTCCGCTACGATCTCCGCGGGAAGGCCCAGCAGAAGATCCTGTTCAAGGACAAGACGGAGGGCGAAGCGGGCTGGCAACTCGATATTATTTCCATGAACGGGCGCATTCTCCCTCTCACCACGCGGATCATCTTCCCCGCCGCCGGGATCGCCGCCGACCCGAAGGGGATCCCGGGCCTCGGAGCGCCCGAGCCGGCCGTGCAATCCACACCCGACACGCAATGGGGTGCCGCCGGCATTCCGAGGCTCGGGGCTTCCGGGCCCGCCGCGCCGAGCACGTTCCACCGCCGCTACGACGTGATCGTCCTCACGGGCGACACCCTTCGCCCCTTCCTCGGGCTCCCGACCGGGAAGCTTCGGTTATACGCGGCGCGCGCGGGAAAGCTCGCGCCGATCCCCTACCAGGCCGATGAGCGCGACGGGGAGGGAAACTTCGTCCTGCCCGCGGGACCCGCCGCCACCAGGGACGTCGATGAGGGCCGCCTCGACGACAACGACGAGATCGTGACGATCGCCTCCCGCGTCGGTGATCGCATCGACCGGAGCGCGTGGCCCGCGGGGGCCACGCACGGCGCGGAGATCGCGGTGCGCGATCCCAAGGGCGGGCAGGGCTGGCTTTATCTCTTCGCCTTCGACAGCCCGCCTGCCGAAACCTCCGTCCGGCTCGTCCGGCGGCAGGGCTTCGACGAGATCAGCTCGGACGTTTTCGCAGTCTCCTTCCCGAAGGGGAAAGCCTACTTCGACCGCTTCCGGATGAAGACGTCGAAGGCTTCCGCGATGAGCGAGAACATCGCAGACCGCCTGAAGATCCGCTTCAGCCTCACCTTCAGTTTCCTATACATCCCGCTCCCGTACCGGGCGGGGGAAGACGACTTCGGGCGGGAGACGATCGCCTGGCGCGACGGCCCCGTGCGCCTGATCTTGCGGCAGGACCTCTGGGCCGACCTGACCTTCGGCGTGGTCTTTCACATGGAGCCCTCAGATTGGCTCTTCTACGAGAACCAGGTGACGAGTGAGGTGCTCGTCAAGAA
>JBGPLH010000326.1:0-3635 GCA_041486365.1 Thermodesulfobacteriota bacterium
GAAGCCCGTCGTGAAGCCGGTCGTGACGCCGAAGCCTCCGGTGGCGCTTCATCCGATCGAGAAGGAGAAGGCGCCCGTCCCTCCCGCGCCGCCTCCGCCCTCGCCCGACGCGGCGAGCGCCCGGGTCGCCGAGAACGAGTACGTCGACTTCTCGACGCTCGCGGGGCTGGGAGGCCGGATGGGTCCGGGGATCGGACACGGGCGGGGCAGGGGGATCGGCGACGGCGTGGAGGACGGGATCGCGCCGCGAAGGCCGGTGATCCGCCTGGCCCGATCGATGTACCAGCCGAACAAGGAGGATCTGAAGGTCTACGACCGCATGTTCTGGCACGTCGTGGAGAACTGGGACGTGCCGCTTTCCTACAAGGGACGGTCCGATCTCGTGACCACGATCAACGTGCGCTTCGACAAGGACGGAAACATCATGAAGTTCAAGTTCGTCCGGAAGTCAGGGGACCCGGCATTCGATGACACGGTCATCAGGGCGATCGTCGCCTCCAACCCGCTCCCCGCGCCGACGAAGGAGTTCTACCAGCGCTTCTATGACAGCGGGATCGACTTCGTGGTCGAGCCCCGCGAGATGTTCTACTACGCCTGGCCCGACCCCGACGCGAAGAAGAAGCGGCGTTTCGGTCTCTGAACGCGGACGCCCCGGCCGTGGCCGGGGCGTCCCATATTCCCGCGAGGCGGAGGAAATCAGTTGGAGGTCCCGCTCGTCTTGTTGATCTTGACCTCCTTGCGCTCGGTGCGGTCGTTGCGCGGACCGATCCACGTCACCTCCACGTTGTCCCCTTCCTTGACGTCGAGCTTCTTGAAATCCTCGATCTTGACCTTGAAGCCCTTGGCGTACTTCTCGTCCTTGTTGTACACCGCGACGACGCCCCAGTTCGTCCCTTCGGTGGTCTTGTAGACCACCTCGCCCGTCCAGGTCTGGCTCAATTTGGGATCGGGCTCCGGGATGTTCTGCGCGCGTGCGACGCCGGCCGCGGCCAGCCAGAGCACCGAACCCAGCGCGAGCGCCATCCTCCACCGATCCGTCCGTCGCACGATCGTGTCCAAGACTCCCCCCTTGATGACGATGCGGCTCCCTCCTCGCTTCCCGCGAGGCCGCGTTGTTCGGGCCCGAACGTCGGGCATCCTATCTTCGAGGATCCGGGAAGTCAATGGAAAGGAGCCGGTGTCTGGCCGCTCCCGGAAAGCGCGTGCTATGGTGCGCCGCGCCCGGGCCGGAGGGGCGGGCCCGCAAGGCGGCGGGCCGGTGTTCCGATAAGAAACGGCAGGGCCGGGTGCCCATGACGGCACCGGCAATCCTTTCCGGGAGCGAGCGATGGCGAGGACCAGGGCAGTCCCCGGCCGGACGAAGTCGCCGGGTCGGGCCGCGCCGGGCTTCCTGCGCCGCCTGCGTCCCTTCGTCCGGCGGTGGTTCCGGAGCGGGGCCGATCTCCTGGCTGCGGCGACCACCCGTCGCGGGATCGTCGTGACGCGTCCCGCCGGCCGCACCCATCGCCCGGTGCTCCTCCTCTACGGTTTCCTGCAGAACGGCCGCGTCCTCTCCGCGCTGCACCGCCGCCTCACCCGCGACCGCTTCACGGTGTTCACGGTCCACCTCGGAGGGCTGCTCAACACCTTCAACACCCACGGGATCCCGAACCTCGCCGGGCTCGTGCGCGATGAGGTGGAGCGCTTGTGCCGCGAGACGGGGGTTCGCAGGCTCGCGATCGTGGGGCACTCGGAGGGTGGGCTCGTCGCCCGTTACTACGTCAAGAAGCTCGGCGGCCACCGGCGCGTGACGCATCTCGTGACGCTCGGAACGCCCCACCACGGGACTCCCCTGGCGTACATCGGGATCGTCGCCCTGGGCGCGCTCGCGCGGAGCGTATGGCAGATGACCCCGATGAGCCCCTTCATCCGCGAGCTCAAGCGCGGCAGGTTCCCGTCCTCCGTGAAGCTCACTTCGATCTACTCGAGGAACGATCGCATCGCGCCCTATCCGTCCTGCCTGCTCGAGCTGAAGCCGGGCGAGCGCACCTGCAACATCGAGATCGACCGCGTGGGGCACGTGGGGCTGCTGCTGTCCGGGGCGGCCCACGAAGTCGTGCGGGCGGAGCTGCGCGACGAGGTCCCCCGCAACCCGCGTGGCGGGCGGACCGGGGTGGGGCGGGTGGTCGCGATCGAGAAGTCCCCGCCCGCCCGCCGGACCCCCGGCGACGGGGCGTCCGTGGCGGCGCGGCGCATCGCCCCGCGCCGGAACCCGCCGAGCAAAGCCCGTGCCCGGTAGTCCCCGCTCACGGGATCCGCGGGCGCTCTACCGCGAGCGCCTCCGCGGGGCGGACCAGGCCGCCGCGCTGGTCCGGCCGGTGGATCGCCTCGCCGCCCCCATCGCCGCCGGGCATCCGGTCACGCTCTTCCGCGCCCTCGGCAGGCGCGACGACTGGAAGGACCTGCTCATCCTCGCCGGGCTCTTCATCGAGCCCTATGACCTGCTCACCCGCCCCGGCGTCCGCCTACTGTCGGGGTTCTTCGGTCCCGTGGAGCGAATCCTCCGGGAGGGCGGCTTCCCCGTCGACTACCTCGTCTCGAACTTCCGCGGCCAGGCGCGCTCTCTCCGGCGGATGCGCCCGCGCGTCGTCGCGCAGACCGTCTCGCCCATGGACGACGAGGGGTACTTCACCTTCGGCGTACACGCGGGCGCGACCTACACGGACTTCGTGGCAGCCGGGCGGGATCCGGAGAGGGTGCTGATCGTCGAGGTGAATCCGGCCATGCCGCGCGTGGCCGGAATTCCCGAATACGGCGGTAACCGGGTCCACGTGTCCGAGGTCGACGCGATCCTCGAGTCGGACGTGGCGCTCTTCGAGCTCCCCGACCTCCCGGCGAGCCCGGAGGAGCGCGCGATTGCCGCGCTCGTGGAGGCGCGGATCGAGTCCGGCGCCACGCTTCAGTTCGGGATCGGCGGCGTTCCGAACGAGATTGCGGAGGCGCTCGCGAAGGGAGGAAAGGGAGATTTCGGCATCCACACGGAGATGTTCGGCGACGGGATCATGCGCCTGCACCAGGCGGGGAAGGTGGTGAACCGCAAGGGCCTGCACGACGGCATCTCGGTCGGAACCTTCGCCCTCGGGGGCGCTGAGCTGTACCGCTGGATGAACGACAACCCGGTCCTGAGCATGCTCCCCGTGGAGCGCTCCAACGATCCGGCCGCGATCCGCGCCAACGCGAAGATGACGAGCGTGAACACGGCGATGTCCATCGATCTCCTGGGGCAGGTCGTGGCCGAATCGATCGGCGGACGGCAGTACAGCGGGACCGGCGGACAGGAGGACTTCGTCATGGGCGCCCACGAGTGCCCGGACGGGAAGAGCTTTCTCGTGTTCACCTCCACCGCGCAGGTCCACGGGAAGCGGATCTCCCGCATCGTCGCGAGGCACCCGGAAGGATCCGTCGTCACGACGCCGCGCTACCACGTCCACTGGATCGTCACCGAACACGGCGCCGTGGACCTGCGCGACCTGTCCGACGTGGAGCGCGCGGAGGCGATCGCGCGACTTGCCGATCCGGAGTTCCGTCCCGCGCTCGAGGACGCCGCACGCGCACTCGCGGCGGAGCTCCGTAACCAACTCTGATAAAACCGCGAC
>JBGPLH010000327.1:0-3616 GCA_041486365.1 Thermodesulfobacteriota bacterium
CCTCCAGGTGGGGTCGCGGTGTCCCTCAGCCGGGGCACGGAACTTGCTCCGGGAGTGAGAGAGAAACGCCGAATCTCCTGAGGCCCCCATGGTCAAGAGCTTGGGACTGCTCGTCATCTTCCTGAACCTCCTCGACAACTACACGACTTACCGCTTCCTCGACGCGACGGCCGGGAATCTGGTCGTGGTGGAGGGAAACCCGGTCGTGCGGACCCTCATGCATGCGTTCGGGATCCGGACCTCCCTCGGAGTCGAGATGGCCGCGATGACACTGGCTGCCGTGTACCTCGCCTCGAACACCCGGATGGGCCCGCGCTCGAGGGCTGGGATGCTCCTGCTCCTGGCGATGCTCCCCCTCTGGGCGGTCTTCAACAACATCCGGATCGCCCTCTGGTTCCACCTGCCCCTGCTCTAGCGTTCTGGACGCCGGTGAGACCGCCGGCACGGGCAAGAACGAAAGGCCCCGGCCTCATCGGCCCGGGGCCTTCTTCGTGTGCGAAGGACAGTCGCCCGACTCAGGTCCGGCCCGTCTTCACCGGGATCCGGAGCCGCGTGCCGGGCATCAACGGCGTGAGCTTCTTGCCTGGGTTCGCCCGCCGGACGCTCGACACCGGTACGTCGTAGCGCCGCGCGATGTCCCAGAGCGTCTCGTTACGCCGGACGACGTGCGTGATGTGGCGCGCCTCCGATCGCCGCGCCGTGATCTGCCTCGGTGGACGATCAGGCTCCTCGGGATCGAGATCCGGCTGATCGACCTCCGCCGCCTTGGCCGGGAGAGCGCCGATCACCGCACCCGGGGAGGAGAGCGGCTTCCTTGCCGGCCCGACGCTCCGGGCGGAAGAATCCGGAGCCGATGATCGCGGCGCGGGCTCCGAGGCGGGCACCGCGCCCGGAGAGGAGAGCAATTCAGCATCCGACGGGGCCGCCGGGAGAACGGCGGGCGGCGCGGGGGACTTCACAACCGGAAGGTTGGTGACCACAGGCCCGGACCTCGCCGTCACCACCGGCGCCGGAGGCGCGGCCGGAGGTCGTGGCACCACAGGCCCGGCCAGGGGCGCCGGCGGCGGTGCCACAGGCTTGGACGGAGGGGCTACGGACGCCACGCGGGTTTTCATGTCGGGAGGCTCGATCCGCTCGGCGGCCACGAGGGTCGGTGACGCGGAGGATCGCGCGGGCGAGACGCTTGCCGAAGCCGGTGCAGCGCCGCCAAGCAGGAGCCCCGTCGCGTCGACGCCGTGCGGCGCGCCGAGATCGGCCTGCCGCCAGTCGGGGCGCTCGTCTGAGGGCGGCTGGGGCGCTATCGCTTCCCCGGCAAACCCGTCCTCCCCGGGCGGGGCCTCGGAGATCGCCGGGACGGATTCGGCCGACGCGATCCGCGTCGCGTCGCGGAGGACCGGCGACGGGTCGGACCGGCGCACGAGCACGGCGTTCTCGTAGCGGCCGCCGGAGGCCTCCCGAATGACCGGGCGCGAAACCCTCACCACGATCGGGACGCGGAGCACCTGCCCTCGTCGCAGCTTTGCGCGGGTGGACAGCCCGTTCGCCCGCGCGAGCGCCGAACGGCTCACGCCGTAGCGGCTCGCCACCGACCGGATCGTCTCGCCGCGCCGGACGTGGTGGCGCTCCGTTCGGGTCCCGGAATACTCGCTCATCCGAACGGGAGCGACGCCTTCCAGGGCGGCCACGATACGCTCTCCTCGCCCCAGGGGAACGCGCAGCGCCGTTCCCGAGGGGAGCGGCGCCCGCCCCGAGAGCCCCGCGGAGGTGAGCGACGGGTTGTAGGATTCCATCTCGTCACGCGAGAGCCCGGCACGCAGCAGATCGCTCACGACCATCGCAGAGCGCAGCCGGATCTCGTCGTGGGAGAAGGGCCGGTCGAAGGGGAGCGGGCCGAAGTGCTTCCGGTAGTCCCGGTCGACCTCGAGGGCCGCGAGAAACTCGGCGTAGAAATTGCGGGAGGCGAATCCGAAGCTCGCCTCGCGGTAGTTGCGGATGATGTCGACGATATTGCGCGAGCCCGTGACACGCACCGCGCGCATCACGCCGCCGAGCCCGTGGTTGTAGGCGGTGAGCGCGAGCGACCAGCGGCCGGTGGCCTCGTAGTTGTGCCGCAGGAGCTGCGCGGCGCCCCGGGAGGCGATGATCGGGTCGTTGCGCTCGTCCACCGCGGTACCCACGCGCATGTACAGGCGGCCCGTGGCCGGCATGAACTGCCAGATCCCCGAGGCCCCCGCCTTGGAGACGGCGTTCACGTTGAAGGAGGACTCCACGAAGGGAAGCCGCGTGAGCTGGAGCGGAAGCCCCTCCTCGCGGAAGATCCGCTCGATCTCCGGCAGGTACCGGTGCGAGACGATCAGCCCTCTCTCGAACCGATCGCGGATCCCGTACTGCACGTGGATATCCTCTTCCCGAAGACCAGGGTGGCGGCGGCGAATCTGGCTGATCTCCGCGGCGATACGCGCCTTGCGGAGCCGCTCGGCGCGCGGATGGCCGCGGAGATCACGGAAGTCGAGGGTTGCGTAGATGGTCGAGAGGTCGAAGGCGTGGTGGATCACCGCCTCCTCGGTAGTGTACCGCGTGAAGATCTGCTTCCAGAAGTCGACCGCCGCCCGGAGCGCGCCGGGGACCACGAAGGGGCCGGTGGTCCCGGGCGGATTCCAGCCGGAGGTCCCCCGCGCAGCGGGGGTCGACCCTGAAATGACAGGGGCCGAAAGAGCGCGGGCCGGCAGGGCCTGCTCGGCGCGCAGGGCACGGGGGGCCGGAGGCGCGAGCGCGAGCAGCGCGGCGCCGGCCGCGGCGAGTGTCCTCCCCCTGGCTCCTGAAAAGATTCCCATGCCCGCCCGCTTCGCTTGAGAGTTTCTCGGCCCCCTCTTCGAGGGGAACCTCAGGTCAGATTTTCTCGGCCCCCTCTTCGAGGGGAACCTCGGGGACTCGCTCAGCCGCCGTTCGCGATCGCGCGCACGATCCGATCCTGGAGCGCGTGCGCGGGATCGGGTCCCGCCCCGTTCACGAGGATGGCGAAGAAGATCCCATCCGGTTCCGACGGCGCCGAGGTCCGCGCCCATCCCGTGAGGGCGCTCACGCCGTCGAGGTAGCCCGTCTTCCCCCGCACCCGGCCGCGCAGATCGGCCAGCCTTTGCTCGAGGGTTCCGTCGACGCCCGCCACGCCGAAGGCCGACAGGAATTCCGCACCGCTTGTCGGATCCCGCGACGCCGCGCGGAAAACCCGCGCCAGCGCCCCCGCGGTCGCCCGGTTCTCCCGCGAGAGACCCGAGCCGTCCACGAGCCGGACCGCCTCGGGCCCCAGTCCCTGCATCGCGAGCCAGGACCGAACCTGTTCGAGCCCCCCGGCCGTCGTCCGTGCTGTCTCCGGATCGAGCGCCTTGAGGATCTGCTCCGCAAAGAGGTTGCTCGATCGCTTCCCGACCTCGCGGGCGAGCACCGCGAGCGGCGCCGACTCGCGCGATGCGATCACGCGGGCGCCCGGCGGCGCGGGCCCGATCCGGCTCTTCCCCGCAATCGCGATATCGGCCCGCGAGAGCGTCTCCTTGAACAGCGCGCCCGCGAAGGGGACGGGATCCGCGACCGCCTTCCAGATCCGCCGGGGAGGCTCTCC
>JBGPLH010000328.1:0-3603 GCA_041486365.1 Thermodesulfobacteriota bacterium
CGCCGCCGGTAGTAGCGGTCGTACCAGAGCGAGAACATGAGGAGCGACCAGAGAGGCCGGCTGTGGTCCGCCCGGCGCGCCTCATGCTCGTCGATCAGAGCCTGCACCGCCCCGGGCCGGAAGATCCCTTGCGTGCGGACGCGCGCGGGCGAGAGTGCGTCGCGCAACGTCTCCCGCAGCTCGCCGCGCAGCCACGCCGCCATCGGCACGTTGAAACCCGCCTTCTTCCGGTCGAGGACGCGGTCCGGAAGAATCCCGCGCATCGCCTCCCGGAAGATCCGCTTCTTGGAAAACCCCCGGACCTTGAGGCGCGACGGGAGCCGGGAAGCCCACTCGACGACGCGGTAGTCGAGGAGCGGCGTCCGCACCTCGAGGGAATGGGCCATGCTCATCCGGTCCACCTTCACGAGGATGTCGTCGGGCAGATAGATCCGCGCGTCCAGGCGCATGAGCCGCGCGAGGTCGTCTCCCCGCGCGCTGCGAAACGCCTCGACGAACAGCAACAGGGGGTCCGCGCCCCGCCCCACCCCGTCGGCGAGCAGCGCGTCACGCCCCGGGAGATCGAAGGTCACCTTCCAGCCGTAGTGCGCCTCCTCGGGCGGGCGCCGCGCCCACTTCACGAAGCGTTTGGCCTTGTAGTCGAAGCTGATCTTCGCGTCGCTCACGGGGAGCCGCCGCACGACGGTCGGGATCAGACGGTCGGCGAGCCACGCGGGCAGGCGACGGTACAGGCTCGCCGCCTGGTAGGCCGCGTAGGTCTCGTAACCCCCGAACAGCTCGTCGCCGCCGTCGCCCCCGAGCGCCACCTTCACCGAGCGCCGCGCCATCCGCGAGACGTACCAGGTCGGAATCGAGGAGGAGTCCGCGAAGGGCTCATCGTAGGTTTCCGCCAGCCGCGGGAGAATCTCGACCGGCTCGGCCCGCACGCGCTCCTCCTCGTGATCGGTCCCGAACCGGCACGCGACGATCCGGGCGAACTCCAGCTCGTCGTAGCTCTTCTCCGTGAAACCGATCGAGAAGGTCCGCACGGGGCCCTGCGCCGCGCGGGCCATCATGGCGACGACGGCGCTCGAGTCGACGCCACCCGAAAGGAACACGCCCAGCGGTACGTCCGCGATCAGCCGGATCCGGACCGCGTCGGCCAGGAGCTCGCGCAGCTCCTCCCGGAGCTCCGCCTCGGGCCGCAGCGCGGGGATCGGATCCTCAGGCAGCGTCCAATACGCCTCGACCTTGACGCCACCCGCCTCCGCCCTCAGCAGGTGCCCCGGGGGCAGCTTGTGCACGCCCCGGAAGATCGTGCGGGGAGCCGGGATGTAACGGAGCGCCAGGAACTGGGCGAGCGCATCCTCGTCAATCTCGCGCTGGATGCCCGCCTCGAGGATGGCCTTCAGCTCGGAGCCGAAGACGATCCGCTCGGCGTCGGCGTAGTAGTAGAGCGGCTTCACGCCGAGCCGGTCGCGCACGAGGAGCAGCTTGCGCCGCTTCTCGTCCCAGAGCGCGATGGCGAACATGCCGTTCAGCCGGTGGACGAAATCCTCGCCGCGCTCCTCATAGAGGTGGGCGATCACCTCCGTGTCGGAATGCGTGAGAAAGCGGTGTCCCTTTGCCTCCAGCTCGCCCCGGATCTCGGGGAAGTTGTAGATCTCCCCGTTGAAGACGACCCACACGGTGCCGTCCTCGTTGCGGATGGGCTGGCGCCCCGTGGAGAGGTCGATGATCGAGAGGCGGCGCATCGCGAGCCCCACGGGGGGCTTCACGTAGAAGCCGTCCTCATCGGGACCACGGTGGAAGATCGCCTGGTTCATCCGGGCGAGCTGCTCGGCCGGGACCGGCCGGTCCGCCTCGAAGTTCATCTGTCCGCAGATGCCGCACATGAAGGAGTCTTCCGAGCCTCGAGGGGGATCCGGTCAGCGGGTGACGCCCCAGACCACGAGTGACAGGACCGCGGAGGCCGTGGCCAGCCGGGCCAACCGCCGCGCCTTCCCGGCGGCGCCGCACTGCCCGCGAATGACGAGGAGCATGGCCGCGATCGCCGCGGGCTCCGCGAGCGCCCGCGCGCCCCGCGCTTCGCCGACGGTGATGAAGGCGCCGGCGGTCAGGGCCAGGATTCCAAGGCAAAGGACCGCGGCCCAGTCATGGGCGTCGACGAGCCGGGGGTACCGCCGCTGCCACGCGAAGACACCGAGCCTTCCCACCAGGGCCAGCACCACGGCCAGCCGCGCCGCCACCGCCGCCCGAAACAGGCTGCCGGCGGCGCCCGTCGCAGGATCGAGCTCCCGCGCACCCAGGTGCACCGCCACCGCCGCCGCAAGGAAAATGACCCACGCGCAGCGCGACACCCGCTGGGCGCGGCTCGCCTTCTGATACAGCGACCAGACACCCAGCGCAGCCGCGCCGGCCAGCATCACGACGGTTGCACGGTCGGCGGAAGGAGCGATCAGGGGGACCGCGGCCAGGAGGACGAAGAGGCACGCGTCCACGAACCGCGACAGGAGCGGCACGGCCGCGGGGGCCGCGAGGCCTCCGGCGGCTGCGTCTACGGCCCGGGGCACGGCCATGCTCATCCCTGCGACTCGGCGTCGGCCTCGGCCTCGGCCTCGCTGGAGTTCAGCACGATACCCACGATCCGGTCCCGGCTGAAGTTATCCATCGCGCGGAGCACCTGCTCACGTGGCGTGGATCCGGCGCGGACCACGAAGATGATCCCGTCCGCCAGGTTACAGATGATCTCCGGGTCTGAAACCGGAATGGCGGCGGGCGTGTCCAGAATCACGTAGTCGAAGCGCTCGCGCAGCGCGGCCACCGTCTCCCGCAGGCGCTGCGTTCCGAGAAGCTCGGCGGGGTTCGAGGGGAGCGTGCCGGCCGGCAGGACCGTGAGGCCCTCCTTCGGCATCTCGATCAGCGCCCTCTCCAGCGGCGCGTCTCCGCGCAGCACCTCGGTCAGTCCGAACTCGACGCCGAGCCCGAGCGTGCCGTGAATCTTCGGCTTGCGCAGATCGCAGTCGACGAGCACCACCCGGCGCTCGAGCGACATCGCCATGACGAGCGCGAGGTTGATCGCCGTGAGCGTCTTTCCCTCGCCCTGAAGCGCGCTGGTGACGGCGAGTACCCGGCAGGCGCCGCCCTCGTTGAGGAGCTCGATGCGGGTCCGGATCGCCCTGAACTGTTCGGAGGCCGGCGAGTAGGGGTCGAACTGGATGATCCGGCGCTTCACGGACGCGGTCTCCTCATCGGGGATTCCCCGTCCCCGGCTCCGGACGAAGACCCAGACGGTGCGCAGCGCTTCGCGAATGCCGGTCCCCCGCACCGAGCGGGAGCGCCGCGGCACCGGGCGTGCGCTCATCCAGGGGGTCTCGTGCTCGATCCGCGGATCGTCGGTCGCCGGGGGACGTGTCGTGCCCGCGGAGGCCGGCGCCTGGGCGGCGGGCGGGGCCGGCGGGACCATGGCGGAGGGCGGCGCGACCGGCCGACCGGCCTTGCGCTCCTCCTCCGCCTTCTGCAGGGCATCAAAAACTTTTCCCATTCATGGTCTCCTGAATGAAGGCGGCCCCGTTTCGCCCGACCGGAACAAGGACGCGAAGCGGTCCCAGCCGCGGCGCAGCC
>JBGPLH010000329.1:0-3591 GCA_041486365.1 Thermodesulfobacteriota bacterium
CGGAGGCGATGTACCGGAGCCTGCACGAGACACTGCTCCGCCTCGAGGACGACGTGGTTCTCTACCCGGGCCACCACTACGCCGATCGCCCTTCTTCGACCATGGGCGAGGAAAAGCGCGAGAACGAGTTCCTCCGCTTCCAGTCGGTCCAGGAATTCCTCCGCTTCATGGGACAGGGGGCCTGACGCCCCGACCCGACGCGACCCCCGGGGCCGACGTGCTAAAATGCCGCCCCGCGCCTTGAAGGGGAGGGCCGATACACTCAAAGAGGAGAGGAGAGACAGACCGATGAGCATGCGTGTTGTCCGCTGGATGGCCTTTGCCGCCGCCCTGGGCTTCGCCGCCGCCTGCGGCGGTCAGAAAGCGCAGAAGGTCGTGATCGTGGAGCCGGCGGAAAAGCCGGTGAGCTCCTTGCCGATCTACATGGAAGCCGGCGCCCTGGGGGGGACCAGCGCGGAGGTGAACATCGGCGAGTTCGCCCGCATCCTGGAGCAGCGAACCGTCGGCGCCGAGGTCCAGGGCGCCACACCCGGTGAGTGGGTGAGGATCCGCACGATCATCCAGCCCCGCGAGGGATGGCTTCAGCCGCAGAACACGCGCCCCGCGCCGGAGAAGTGACCCACCGCGAGGCTCCGAGCTTGTCCGGAAAAACACGACCGGCCTTCCCGTTGGGGGAGGCCGGTCGTTCGCTTTTGCGAGCGCAGGAGCGATCAGGCGATCGGGATACCGAACCAGCGCGTGTGGTACCAGCGGACAACGAGCGCGATGGCGGTTGCCAGCAGGCCCGGGAACCAGGGGAGCTCCCCGAGCCGCAGCGGCTGCGTGCCGCGGAGGATCGCCGCGAAGGGGAGGATGGAAGTCTGCGCGAAGAACGTCTGCCGCTCGGGCCCCGCCTCCCGGCGCTTGCGCGCATCCTGGTGGACGGCGCCCGCCAGGGAGAAGGCGGCCAGCCCACCGAAGAACGCGAGGTCGCTCCCGTAACCGTTGAGCATACAGTGGCTCATGCCGAGCAGCGCGGAGCCCATGGTGAAGGGGTGCCGGGTGATCCGCAGCAGCCCCCGCGGTTTGAAGCGGCCCCGCGGATCCATCGCGAGCGGGCTCGGGGTGAAGAACGAGCCCACCATCAGGAAGAAGGAGAAGAGCATCACGATCTCGACGAAGCGCACGGCCGGCGCCCAGGTGCGCAGGTCCCAGAGCACCGGCCCCGCGTGGCGGTGCGGAAAGTAGGACATGACGAGGAAGTAAGAGGTGGGGAGCGCGATCAGGGAGTAGAGCCCGTTGAAGCCGTTCGGGCCCAGCCGACCGCGGAGCCCGTCCCGGATCGCGCCGTGGGACAGGATCAGGTGGCTTCCCCCGAATGCGGTCCACCAGAGCGCGACGGTCAGGGTTTCCGACACGGGTGACCTCCGGGCGGCCGCCGGGCCGCCTTGCGCCGGCTCGATGTATGGGGTGGAACGGTCCCGCCTCAGCGAAGCTCGCGTGTCCCCTTGCCGAGCAGCAGCCAGTCGATCGACACGTCTTCCTTCTGCGCCAGTGTGATCAGGAAATCCACATGCGGCAGGGTGCCGTGCTCGTACCGGTTGATGTTCTGCTGGAAAACGCCCACCTCCCTTGCGAACTGGGCCTGGCTTCGCCTCCCGCGCACCTTCTGCAGGCGTTTCACGAAGGCGACCCGGGCGGAGACGTTCTTCTTCCTGGTTCTGGTTCTTCTCATGATGCTCCCTACCTCTGTGACGTTGTCCCGTGGCGGGGTTGAACGATCAATAACTGATCCATGTTTCGAGCAACTGCAAGCGGAAAGAGGCGAAGGGGCGGAGAAGGAGAAACACCGTCCGGTTTCGCGCGGCGGCCCTTCGCGCCCGGGTCACGAAAAAGTGGCAGATTTGCGCCCTCGGGTATGTTGGCACGGTGCGACAGGAGGCTGTACACGCGCCGGGGTCGGGGCGGGACCGACGGCGGAAGGGCGCGGCTCATACGCCCGCGAGCGGAGGCGTAGCCTCCCTCTGTCGCCATTACCGCGGGGATTGGCGACCCTGATGCGGGGCCGGCCGGGTTCAGGTTGTCCGCGGACTGCGGTGCGTGTTAGGGTGGGCCTGGAGGAGCCCCCCATGCCCAACGAACTCTTCGAACTGCGCATCCAGGCGCTGCACCCCGCGCGTCCCGTCACCGTGGACCTCCGCGACAGTATCGAAACCGCAATCCGCGTCATGCAGGAGAAGCGGATCGGCTGCGTGCTCGTCGTCACGAAGGGACGCCTGGCCGGAATATTCACCGAGCGCGACATCCTCACGAAGATCCTTCGCAAGGGGATCGACACCACGCAGGTGGCCGTGGAGACCTGCATGACCCCCGAGCCCGAAACATTGAGGGAGGACGATTCGGTGGCCTGCGCCGTGAACCGGATGCACCTGGGGGGCTACCGGCACCTGCCGATCGTGGACGAGCAGGGAGCGCCCGTGGGCGTGATCAGCGTGAAGGACATCATCGACGAGCTGGCCATGCTCTTCCCGGAGGAAGTACTCAATCCGTGGAACGACATCCGCAAGGGCGACCGTTACTTCTAGCCGACGTCCCGCGCGAAGCGCGGACCGGCAAGATCCGCGAATGTTTCGGGCTGATGACCCAGGGCCCCGTCCCCGGCGCGACGACCGGCGGCGGGGCCTCGTTCTTTCGGAAGAGAGCAGGATCAAGTACCCCCGCCCTCGTGACGATAAGGAGAGGCAAGGTCCGGTCCAACGTCGGAGGGGTGGATGGAGATCTCGGCCACACGGCGGCTGCATCCGCGCGTGCCGCTTCGGCAGCCCATCGAGTTCGCCGTGACGACCCCTTTCGAAGGGGCCTTCATGAAGACGATCAGCGCGGGCGGACTGTGCATCGTCACCTCCACGCCGCCCCTCGTGGGCACACGCCTTCTCATCCGATTCACGATGCCAGGAGACTCCGAGCCCATCAACGCGGTGGGCGTGACCGTGTGGACGCGTCTCCTCCGTCCGCAGAAGGCGGAGATGGGCATCAAGTTCATCGGCCTGCGCGAGGAAAACCAGGCACGACTTCAGAAGTACTGCGGCGAGCACGGCACTCTCTGAGCCACAGTCGCCACGGCGCTTCTCTCTGAAAGCGGAACGGGCCAGCATGCGCTGGCCCGTTCTCCTCCTGGCGAACACAACCCTCCCGGCCCGTGGGAGCGGCATTCGCCCGGTGGCTGAGAGGGCGGTGAATTCTGGCTTTCAAACAGGCAAGTTCCATGCCAGCGCTTCCGCAGTCGGAGATTCCCGATAAGTTGCTGCCGATCTTCCAAATTCCTGGATACCGGTTCTCCGGCGCGGTCGCCCGGCGAGTCATGCACAGAACCGGACTTCCCATTTTGGGAAAAGGCTTTCCTACGACCTGCAGAACTATCCCTTGGCAAGAGCAGCGCCCGCCTCCGGAGGGCGGGCGTACGCGGGACGCCGATCGCGGTCATCGAACCTGGATGAAGATACCGTCGCGTCGGTAGCCGTGATGCCGGTGCCGCCATCGCCATCGCGGGCCGCCCACGACCACGAAGGGACCGGGGCGCGCCGCGACAACGCACGGCGCCACGGCCCGCAG
>JBGPLH010000330.1:0-3551 GCA_041486365.1 Thermodesulfobacteriota bacterium
CGGCCGAAAGCACCGCCCGCGCGGAGCGGTAATGGGGCTCCTCGAGCACCACGCGGTCGCCGGGCTCGATGAGCACGCGCGCCGCAAGATCGAGCGCCTGCTGGGTTCCGTTCAGGATGAGAACCTGCTCGGGGGCGCAGGCCACGCCGCGGGCACGGCGAAGGTAAGCAGCGATCGTCTCGCGCAGGAGCGGTAACCCCTCCGGTGGTCCGTAGTCCAGCTCCCGGATCGACGCGCGCCGCGCGCGCCGGGCGAGCAGGCGGCACCAAGTCGCGTAGGGGAAGTCTCCGAACGAGGGGCGCGCGTAGCGAAAGTCATAGGGGAGGGGCCGGGCGCGCGGCGTCCAGGAGAATTCCGCCTTGTCGGAGAACTCGAGCATCCGCTGCGCGAAGGCGGAGACTCGTACGGCAGCGCTCCGGCGCCGACGCGCGCGCGGCTCGCCCGGGGGCACCACCCGGGTCATCTCCTCGGGCAGCTCCGAGGCCACGATGGTTCCGGCTCCCCTCCGGGCCCTCAGGTATCCCTCGGCGAGGAGCTGGCTGTACGCGAGGATAGCGATGTTCCTTGAAACACCGAGCTCGGAGGCGAGGGCCCGGGTGGACGGCAGCCGTGCGCCGGGTGCGAGGCGCCCGCCCAGGATCTCGGCGCGGATGGCCCGGTAGATCTGCGCGTACAACGGGCCCGTTTGATCAAGCCGGACAAACATCGACCCTCCTCCCGGAACGCCTGCTCTCCGCGGCGACCCGAAATTGGCTCCATAGTTTAGTCAAGAACTGGATCTTTGGGGAGGCCAAGATCCCGCCTATCCTCCCCTGACGTCGAGGGGTCCGGCCCGGCCGGACCCCAAGGCGGGATCGCAGGACCCTCCACGGGAGACGACCCATGGCCGATGTCATCCTCCACAACTACCCCACTTCGCCCTTCGCGGAAAAGATCCGCCTGATCCTCGGCTACAAGAGGATCCCCTGGCGATCCGTCCTGATCCCCGACGTGATGCCCAAGCCCGACCTGATTGCGCTCACGGGAGGCTACCGCCGAACGCCCGTGCTGCAGATCGGCGCCGACATCTACTGCGACACCCACTGCATCGCGCGCGTGCTCGAAGAGCGATGGCCGAGCCCGAGCCTGTATCCGGACCATACCGAGGCGCTCGCGGAACTGCTCGCCGCCTGGGCGACACGCACTTTCTGGCCCGTGTGCGTGCCGGCCGTCTTCGGGGCGAGGGCCGATTCGCTCTCCGAGAGCTTTCTGGAAGACCGGGCGAAGCTCACAGACGGGCGCATGACGCGGGACGCGCTCAAGTTCGTGTACCCCGCTGCGCGGGATCAGCTGCGCGCCCAGCTCACGCATATCGAGAAGCTGCTCGAGCAGGGACGGTCCCACCTCCTCGCCGACGCGCCCAGCCTGGCGGATTTCTCGCTGGCGCCGCTCGTCGCGTTCCTGCTCATCGAGCCCTCCGGCGCCGCCGCACTGGCGCCCCACAAGCGGCTTTTGACGTGGGTGGAGCGCGTGATGGCGACCGGCCACGGCCGCATCGAGGAGATGGATCCCAAGGAGGCCATCGAGATCGCCCGGACGTCCACCCCGGCCACGAAACCCCAGGGCGATCCCGGCGATCCCAACGGACGCGGGCCGGGCGATCGCGTCCAGGTGGTCCCCGACGACTACGGCCGCGATTCGGTGGAGGGGGAGCTGGTCGCCTCCTCGGATCAGGAGATCGCGATTCGCCGGGAAGACGAGCGGGCCGGCACGGTCGTGGTTCACTTTCCGCGCGCCGGCTTTTACACCTTCTCTAGCCGAGGGACGGGGAACCGAAGATGACGAGCGAGGTTCAGCGCGATCGAGCGCAGGCATTCAGACAATTGCATCAACGAGGAAGGATCCTCGTCCTGCCGAACGCCTGGGATGCGGCGAGCGCGCGGATCTTCGAGCTGGAAGGTTTCCCCGCGATCGGCACGACGAGTGCGGGGATGGCGTGGTCGCTCGGGTTTCCCGATGGCGAACGGTTGCCCCTCGCGCTGCTCGTTCAGGGAGTTCGGCGCATCGTCGAGGCGGTCGAAGTGCCCGTGAGCGTTGACATCGAGCGCGGATACGGGGAGGGCCCCGAGGAAGTTCGCGAGGCGCTTCGACTCGTCATCGAGGCGGGAGCCGTGGGGATCAACATCGAGGACGGGGTGAGCGGCGGCTCCGGCAAGCTCGCCGAGCCCGACGTGCTCGTCCGGAGGATCAGCGCCATCCGGCGGCTCGCCACGGAAATGGATGTCTCGCTCTTCATCAACGCGCGCACGGATGTGTACTTCGTCCCGGGCATGGACGCCGGGTCACGCCTGGAGGAAGCCGCGCGGCGCCTCGCGCTCTACACCGGAGCCGGCGCGGACGGATTGTTCGTGCCGGGGCTCACGCGCCCCGAGGAGATTGCGCGCCTCGTCCAGGGGTGTGACCGGCCCCTGAACCTCTACGCGGGACCCGGCGTTCCCGCTGCGAAGGAGCTGGAGGAGCTCGGTGTGGCCCGGGTGAGCGTCGGCTGCGGTCCCATGCAGGCCTCGCTCGCCCTCACACGGCGCATCGCGCGCGAGCTGCTCCAGGCGGGGACCTACACGGCCTTCACCGAAGACTCGCTTTCCTATTCCGATGCGAACGGAATGTTCGGAGCGGCGGCGGGCCGGCGGCGCGGCGAGGAGATGGAGGGCGCGGTTCTCATTCAGAGGTATTACGAGGCCTGGAGCAAGGGGGACGTCGCCGCGCTGGAGGATTTATGCTCGCCTGATTTCGTCGGACACGACCCCGCGACGGGACCCGACTTCGATCTCGAGGGGCTCAAGCAGCGGTTGGCGATGTTCCGGCAAACCATACCGGACTTCCGGGTCACCTCCGAGGACGTGATCGCGTGGGGCGACCGGGTCGCCGTGCGATGGCGAACCGATACGACGATCGCGGGCGAGCTGTTCGGCTTCCCGCCCGCGGGGCGCCGGGCATCGTGGACCGGGATCACGATCTACCGGCTGAGTGGCTCCCGTATCGCGGAGCTCTGGAACGAGTGGGACAACCTTCGGATGCTCACGGCCGTGGGCGCCGGTTCTTCCTCTCCCCATTTCTCCATCTCGAAGCCGTAAAGCTCGGCGTTCTGGGCCTGCCACGGATGTTCCGGAAGGTCCTGTCGTAAGCTTCCCCGCCAGGCGGAGGAGCTTGGCGATCGTCGTCAGGAAATATCCGAGCGGGATGAACAGCTCTCTCATGGCAGGGGAGCGTAGGGCAGATCGCCATCTGGACCAAGCCATCCCAATCGCGCGTTTTCAAGCGCGAAATTGGAATCCGCCATCCACAGGTTCAGCGGGACCGACTTGTCAAGATCATGCACAAAACCGGGTAGACTGGATTTTCTCCCTAGACCGGGAGCGAGCATCTCCATCGGACGGCGAAGTTGCGGTTCCCGGACGGGCGGCGACTTGACGGAGACGGGCGAGGAACGCGAAGATGTCCCGTCGGGTGCGTGGCAAGCCCGTCCCTCGCGAGGTCGATCTCATGTCCGAGCTGGAAGTCGTTCTTCCTCC
>JBGPLH010000331.1:0-3513 GCA_041486365.1 Thermodesulfobacteriota bacterium
AACATGACGAGCCCGCGGCGGAAGGGGAACGGAAAAAACGGGACGGGAGCCCCGAAGGTTCTCCCGTCCCGCAACAGCGCCTTCACCCTCTATCAGGATCCGGAGATCCGTCGTCTCCGCCGCGCGCAGCGCCTGCTCGCCGCCATCGGCCGCGACCTCGCTCGGCCGGGGGTTCGCGCCACCCTTCGCTCCCGTGCGGTCCTCGTCGGGGGCGCCGAGCGGATCCGGCTGGAGTACGAGCACCCGCTCATGCGACTTTCCCGGACGGCCTTTCTCACCCCCGACGAGCTCGACCGCCTGAAGGCCCTGGTGTCCTCCAGCCACCACCGATTCCTGTGGCTGGAGGACTAGAGCCCTCTCCCCTCCCACTCACTTCGATTTCGGGCCCTTCGGGCCCTTGGACCCCTTGAGCCGGATCGTCGTGCTCGCGGCGGTATTGGGTGCGATGGCGAAGGAACCGCGACCGCTCGAAGCCGCGCCGCCGACGGACCGTGTCACGCTCACCCGCGCCTGGCCCGTCGGGAGTCCGTGCAACGTCACGTGGCCGTTGCTCTTCGCCTGGAAGCGAAGCGTCCTGCTCGACCGCTTGGCCGACTTTCCGGGCAACGCCGGCCCCAGGGTCGTCACGGTCTCGACGACGCTCACCGTCACGGTGGGCACGGGCAGACCGTTGGCGTCCACGTCATCGATCTCGACGCCCGCGGCGTCCTCGACATCAACGTCGCACTCGTTCGTGAAGTTCTTCACCTCGAGCTCGGTGGCCACGAGAGCGGGGAGCGCACCGGGGTCGAGCTTCACCTCCACGAACTGGCCGACCATGAGCGTCGCCGGATCTATGGGCAGGCTCGCTTGGTCTTCATCGTCCGAACCTTCCATCCGTGCGCTGGAGATGTCGATCGGGAGTCCCAGGAGCGTGATCGTCAGCAGCATCGGGTCGACGGCCTGGATCGGCGCCTTGATCTGGATCTCATCCTCATCATCGCATTCATTGTTCTCCTGACCGACCTCGGTGGCGATGAGCGGAGGTACGTCGCCGGTGAGCTGCACCTGGACCGTCCGGCCGACGACCAGATCCGCGCAGGTCGCGGGAACCGCGATCGGGGCGTCCTCGCTCGATTCCTCACCGCTCCCGATGTCGAACTGGGCATTCGTCACGTCGATGGAGAGCCCGAACACGGTGATCGTCTGAGGGACCAGGTCGCAGGCCGCCGCGTCCAGCGGCCCCTTGATCTCGACCTGCATCTCGTCGGACTCGTCATCGGCTAGGGCGCGGCCCGTGGGGGCGAAGAAGACCCCGGCGGCTAGAATGGAGAGCAGCAGCGTGAAAAGTTTGCGGTTCATGATGGACCTTCCTCCACGTGTTCGAGTTCCGCCGGCCGGGCGGGCCGCTGCCAGCTAGGAGAGCTCATGGCACCCCAGAGGCAGCGGGCCTCCCAGTACTCCTCTATTTGTATTTGCAAACCCCGTGCCCGCGCGAGCGACGGAAAATTCCCCGTTCTCCGGCGCAGATGACAAAGGTCGGCACCACCTGGGATCGGGCGAGTTACATGTCTGGTTCAGATTTGTACTTGTGCGTGCTCGGGGGGAGTCGGTTTCGAGAACCCAGCCTCGCCGGGCGTGTGAGAGCACCCGCGCTGGACAGGAGCATTACCCGGGCCGGCGCCGCTTATTCGATCGGCGTGGAGAAAATCATCGCGGTCCGCGTGGCGGTCGCCGCTCAGGGCTTTACGACACGCAGCTCGTAGTCCATCAGGGCGTGGACGGTCGGTCCCGTGGCGCCCGGGCCCCTGCGGTTGGAGTAGTAGAGCGACATCACGAGACCCTTGAGACCGATGTGGATGTTGCGGAAGGCGCCGGCGAGGACACCCGGCGCCTGGTCCTCGCGGCGGACCATCCGGAGGAAGGCCGCGAGGAGACCCCGGGGGAGGAACGAAAGGACGCCGAGGAGGATCTTCAGTCCCGCCACGTCCTCGGCGGGCGTGACCTCGAGCAGCAGATCCACGTAGGCAATCGATCCGGTTTGCGAGAAGGCGGGGAACCCGTCCACGCCCGGGATCATGATGTCGCCCACGCGCTCCAGGGCGCGGGCCTGGCGGGCGCTCAGGATGCGGCTCATGAAGCCTCCTTGAGGATTCGCTCCGCGGCCCTGTGGGAGAGCGCCATCACGGAGAGCGACGGATTGATCCCCGGTGCGTTCGGGAACGCGCTCGAGTCGGCGATGAACACGTCGGGGTTCGTGTGGAGCGCGAAGCCTTCGTTCACGACGGAGCGCCCCGGGTCGGTCCCGATCACGCAGCCGCCCATCAGGTGCACGCCGAACATGAAGGGCGAGTGCAGCACCTCGCGTGCGCCGCAGGTGCGAAAGATCCGGTCCGCGAGGTCCGTGCCGTCCTCAAGCCTCGCCTCGTCCTGGGCCGTCATCCGCTTCTCCACGCGCACTCTCCCGTTCCGGGCCAGCCGGATGCGCCCCGTCGCCTCGTCCCGCACGCAGACCTCCAGGCACGCCATGTGCCGGTACCGTCCCATGGTCCGCTGGTGCTCCGCGCCCCATCCGGGGACGAGCATCGCCGTGGCGATGGGCGGCGCGAACACGTTCTCGAGCTTGAACCCGCGCCGGCGAATCCCTTGGTCCTTCGACTTCACCGCCTGGAAGGCTCCCCGGTGCGCGTCCACGGGCTCGTCGAAGAAACCGTAGTGCATGTTCTGGGGATGGCAGGCGAAGCGCGTCCCGAGGGCCGGGAGCTTCCCGCCGAATCCCGAGCGCAGGAGGATCTGGCTGTTGCCGAGCGCCCCGCCCGCCAGCACGACGCGGCGGCCGGTCACCTCGACGGGGCCATCCTTCCCCCTGCCACGCACACGGATTTCCCCGCCCCGGGCCTCCAGGCCCTCGACCGTGAACTCAGGGCGAAGCTCCAGCCCCTTCGCGAGCGCTTCCGCGAGGAACGTCACGAGCATGCTCTGCTTGGAATCGAGCTGGCAGCCGCCGAGACAGACCATGCAATCGTTCCCCGCTTCCGTGTTGCAGTCGGTCTGCCCGCGCTCCATGGGGCCCCAGCCGAGCCCCAGCCGCCGGTGCCCTTCGACGAAGATCTCCGCGTTGCGGTTCCAGAGCGGCTCGGGGATCGTGCGGATCGAGAGATGTCGCTCCACGGCCTCGTAGTGCGGCGCCATCTCCTCCACGGTGAACCAGGGGATCCCCGAGTCGGCCTTCCAGTCGCCCAGGGCAACCTCGTCGAAGCGATCGAGGAGCGCCTGGTTCACGATCGACGTCCCGCCCACGCACTTGCCCCGCAGAAGCGCGATCGACGCGTCGGTGTTGAGATCGATCGCGCCGTTCCAGAAGAGCTCCACGTTGGACCCGAGCTCGTCCTGGGGGAACGTGTGGGACGTGAAGTGCTTCCCCGCCTCCAGCATGACGCAGCGCGCGCCGGCCGCGACGAGCGCCCGACTGATCACGGATCCGGAGGGCCCTGAGCCCACGATCACGAAGTCGTACAAGGTGTCCTCGGTCGT
>JBGPLH010000332.1:0-3496 GCA_041486365.1 Thermodesulfobacteriota bacterium
CTGCGAGGCGTCATCGCCGGGATGATCCCCGTCGCCGTGGGGCTCGCCGTGCTCGCCGCCCCCGCCATCACCGTCCTCTTCCAGCACGGGCGGTTCTCCGCCGCGGACACGGCCCAGGTTGCGGGGGTGATCGGGTGCTATGCGGGGATCGTCGTCCTCGGAGGCGTGGGGAGCCTTCTCACGCGGGGCTTCTACGCCGTGGGGAACACGCGCGACCCGATGATCTGGGGCGGGCTCCTCCCCGTGGCCTTCAACATCGTGATGGACGCCGTGGTGTATCGGCCCTTCGGGGTCTACGGCGTGGCGGCGGTGACCTCGCTCAACGCGCTCGTCGGGCTTCCGCTGCTGTACATCGTGCTGCGCCGCAGGCTGGGCGCTCCCGTGGTTCCAGGCTGGGGATCCTTCCTCCTGCGCGCGCTCGCCGCCGGCGCCGGGATGGCCGCGGTGACCCGGATGGCGGCCGCGGCCCTCCCCTTCGAGGGGGACGTCCTGGCGGGGATCGGATCGCTGGTGATCGCGGGCGTGGCCGGGCTCTCGGCGTACGTCATCGCGGCGCTCGCGCTGCGGATCGAGCCGGCGGTGGACGCGGGCGCGCGGATCGTCGCGGCGCTCCGGGCGCGGGGCCTCTTCCCGTCGGGGGCGCTCCGATGACCCGTGTCGTCCTGCAGATCGTGAACGGGCTCTCGAAGGTCGGCGGCGCCGAGACGGTGGCGGCGGCGCTGGCGCTTCGCGCGTCCTCCGCCTGGGAGCCCCACGTGCTGTGCCTGCGCGAGGGGGAGGATGCCGGGGATTCGCCGCTTCGTCGATCGCTCGCGGAGAACGGCGTCCCGCTGCACGGGATCGCGATGGGCGGGTTGCGGGACGCGCGGAGCGGCCTCCGGCTGCTCGCGCTGTTGCGTCGTCTGCGTCCTGCCGTCGTGCACGCGCACAACCGACCCTCCGACGGCTGGGCGATGATCGGTGCCGCCGCCGCGGGCGTCCCCGCGCGGCTGTACACGCGTCACCTGACCTATCCGGATCTCACGCCCGCGATGCGACGCCGCTACGCCCTCGCGGCCCGCCTCGCCCACCGGGTGGTGGCCGTCTCGGGCGCCGTGGCCGGGCACCTGATCCGGGAGGAGAGGGCGCCCCTCGAGAAGATCTCGGTCGTCCCCAACGGGGTCGACCTGGCTCGCCTCGACGCCACGTCCCCCGCGACGCGGGAGCGCGCGCGGGCGCTGCGCGCGGCCTGGGGCGTCGCCGGCGACGCGATCCTCGTCGGGACGCTCTCCCGGCTTTCGACCCAGAAGGGGCTGGACATCTTCCTGGAAGCCGCCGCGCGGATTCTCGCGGCGGAGCCCGCGGCGCGCTTCGCCATCGTGGGGGAGGGTGAGGCGCGCGGATTCCTGGAGAGTCGCGCCCGCGCCCTCGGGCTGTCGCGCGCGGTCGTCTTCGCGGGCTTCGAGGATTCGGCCGCCGCGCTCGCGGCCTTCGATCTGTTCCTCACGACCGCACGCTACGAGGGGTTGCCGCTCACGCTACTCGAGGCCATGGCCGCGGGGCGCGCCGTGATCGCGCCGCGCATCGGAGCGTTCCCCGAAATCCTGGAGCACGGCGTCACGGGCCTCCTTCCCGCGCCCGAAGCCTGGGCGCTCTCCGTGGATCGCCTCGATCCGGAGCCCTTCGCCGCCGCAGTGCTGAGTCTCATCGGCGATCCCGCGCGCCGCGCGAGGCTGGGCGAGGCCGCCCGCAAGAGGGTGGAGGCGGAGTACTCGCTCGAGACGATGGTGGCGCGCCACGAGGCGCTCTACGCGCGGATCCTCGAGCAGGAAGGCGGGCGATGAACCTGCTCGTCCTGGGCGACGCCGCCTCCGTGCACCTGCGACGCATGGTGCGCCCCTTCGCGGACGAGGGGCACCGCGTCATCGTCGCGGGCTTCGCGCCGGGGGAGATCCCGGGCGCGACGGTGGTTGCGCTCCCGGCCGGCGGGCGAGGTCTGCCCCTCCTGCGTTTCGCGCGCAAGGCGCGACGCCTTCGGCGAATCATCGTCGAGGAGCGGATCGATCTCGTTCACGCCCATGCGATCACCGTCTACGGTCTCCTTGCCCTGGCCTGCGGGAGCGTCCCGAAGGTCCTCACGGTGCACGGGTCCGATGTGCTGCTGGCGCGGGAGAAGCTCTGGAACCGTGCCGTGATCCGGTGGGTCTCGCGGCGCGTGGGCCGGATCACCTCGCCGGCCGCGCACGTGACGCAGGCGCTCACGCAGCTCGGCGCGCCCCCCGATCGAATCGACACCTTCCAGTACGGCGTCGATCTCCATCGCTTCCATCCGGCCGAAGTCGCCGGTCCGCGGGCCGGCGCGCCGCTGCGGGTGATCAGCACGCGCGCCCTCGCGCCGCTGTACCAGGTCGATCTCCTGCTCATGGCGCTCTCGCGTATTGCCTGCGGGACGCCCCTGCGCGCCACGATCGCGGGCGGCGGTCCGGAGGCCGAGCGCCTGGAGCGCCTCACGTGGTCGCTTGGCCTGGAGCAGGACGTCCGCTTCGCCAGCGTGCTCGGGGAGGAGCAGGTTGCCGCCGCGCTGCGGGAAGCCGACGTCTACGTGAGCACGGCGCCGACGGACGGCGCCTCCCTCGGGCTGCTCGAGGCGATGGCCACGGGCCTCCTGCCGGTCGTGGCCGACATCCCCGCCAATCGCGAGTGGGTCCGGCGGGGCGAGAACGGGCTTCTCTTCGCGCCCGGCTCGCCCGACGCCCTGGCGGAGGCGCTGCTGGCGGCGGCTCACGACCGCGCGCTTCACGAAAAGGCGCGCGCGCGCAACCCGGAAATCATTCAGGAGCGCGCCGGCTTCGACGCTGGAATAGACAGGATTTCAGGCATTTACGAAGAACTTCTTCAAAAGAGCCTGAAGAGAGGCCGGCCGTGAGGCGCGCCCTCCTCGTGAGCTACTTCTTCCCGCCGCTGGGCGGCGGCGGCGTGCCGCGGGCGCAGAAGCTCGCGAAGTACCTGCCCGCTTTCGGCTGGGAGCCGCACGTCCTCACGGTGCGCGACGGCTTCTGGAGCGCCTGGGACCCGACGCCGCTGTCGGAGCTGCCGCCCGAGGTCCGGATCCACCGCACGCCGATCCTCATGCCGGGCATCGCCGCGAAGCGGCTCCTGTCGCGCCTGGGCCTCCGGGACGCGCGGGCCGACGCGTGCGCGGATGCGCCGTCGGTCCGGGAGAAGGGGGCGTGGCCGGAGCGGGCGCGGGAGATCTTCCGGAAGGCGCTCTACGTTCCCGACGAGTTCATCGGCTGGTTCCCCTTCGCGGTGGGCGCGGGGCGACGGATCTGCCGCGAGCAGGGCATCGAGGCGGTGATCTCCACCTCGCCGCCCCACACGGCCCACCTGGTCGCCCGCGCGATTGCGCGCGCGGCGGGCATCCCCTGGGTGGCCGACTTCCGCGACGCATGGACCCGGGATCCGTTCTTCCGTCACGGCGCAGGATGGCGCGGCGGCGTGGAGCGGGCGCTCGAGC
>JBGPLH010000333.1:0-3472 GCA_041486365.1 Thermodesulfobacteriota bacterium
ATTACCGGAAGATCCACTGGCGGGATGGAGGCGAGACGCGCGAGGGGCGCTGAGCCCCTTTGCGAGAGGGAGGACGGATGCTCAGGAAAATCGCCGGGGCGCTGCTGCTGATCGGGCTGTGCCTTCCTTACAGCTGCGACGTTCGCCCGATCACGGGCGTGTGGGGGAACCCTGGATCGATCGTGGCGGCGGGGATCCCGCTCGTTGCCCTGATCCTCTGGTGTCTGGACGCGCTGATCGGCCTCGCGCGGCGCATGAGGCCGGAATCCGTTCGCGCGGCGCGGCGGGCGCTGGTGATCGTCTTCATCGCCGTCACCGGCGCCCTCCTCTACATGGTCCTCGACAGCCGGCCCATGCAAGCGGCCATCGGGCTTGGAAGCGTCGCGATCGCGGCGGCGTTTCTGAACCTTCTCGCGCGTCGCGGCGACCGGAGCGGCCGGATCGCCCCCTGGCTCCTTGCGATCGCGGGCGTCTCCGAGGCGGCCTTCCTGTCGAGCGAGCTCCCGAGGAATCTACAGCCGGGAGGATGGATTCTTGCCGCCGGCTTCGCGCTGGCCATCGCCGCCGAGTGGCGCGAAACGCCAGGATTGCCAACCCGCGAGGGAGCGGGGTAGGTTGAGCCGGAGGTGCGTCGCCCGCCTGAGCGGGGCGAGGCTCCCCCCGAGCCTCCACCCAGAGGACATCAATCATGGACTTCAAGCTGTCTGAAGAGGAAGTGATCTTCCAGAAGACCGTGAAGGACTTCTGCGAGAAGGTCGTGGCCCCCTACGTCGAGCCCGCCGAGGACGCGGAGGAGTTCCCCAAGGACCTGTTCCGGCTTCTCGGCGCGCAGGGCTACATCGGAATGACTTACCCGGAGGAGGTCGGTGGCGCGGGCGCATCAAAGGTGATCGAGTGCATCTTCGTGGAGGAGTTGACGCGGATCAGCGTCGGGATCGCGGCGGGCTTCCTGGTGCAGCAGAGCCTCGCCACCTATCCGCTCTTCGCGCTTGGCAACGCGGAGCAGAAGAAGCGGTACCTGGAGCCGGCGCTCCGGGGCGAGATGATCGGCGCCTTCGCCCTCACGGAGCCCGGCGCCGGATCCGACGCCGCAGGGATCAAGACCACGGCGCGCCGCGACGGGGATCACTACGTGATCAACGGCGCCAAGACCTTCATCACGAACGGCACGATCTGCGACTACGTGCTCGTGGTGGCCTACACCGATCCGGCGAAACGCGGCGAGGGAATGGCTTTCTTCATCGTGGACCGGGACAACCCCGGCTTCACCGGGGTGAAGAAGTTGCGCAAGATGGGGCAGCACTCCTCCGACACGGCGGAGATCGTCTTCGAGAACTGCCGCGTGCCCGTCTCGGCGCGGCTCGGTCCCGAGACGGGCGGCTTCACGACGGTCAACAAGAACCTCCGCGGCGGCCGGGTGATCTATGGCGCGCGGAGCGTGGGCGTGGCGCGGGCGGCCTTCGAGGCCGCGCTCGAGTACGCGAAGCAGCGGGAGGCCTTCGGTCAGCCCATCGCGAAGTTCCAGCTCATCCGATCCAAGCTCGCCCGCATGGCGATGGAGATCGATGTGGCGCGCACCTTCACCTACAAGGTGGCCTGGATGCTGGACCAGGGGATGGAGTGCATGAAGGAAGCCTCGATGGTGAAGCTCTTCGGCAGCGAGATGGCCCAGCGGGTGACCTGGGAGGCCGTCCAGATCCACGGCGGCTACGGCTACATGAGAGAGTACCCCGTCGAGCGCTACTTCCGCGACGCGCGCGCCCTCACGATCCCCGAGGGGACGAGCGAGATCCACCTGTCGATCATCGCGAAGGGGTTGGGGATCTAGACTTGCTAGCTGGCGGACGACCAGGAGAGGAGGCGGGGCCGGAGCGAGACTCCCGCGAGGTTGTTTCCATGTCGGACACTGCCGAGAACGTGCTGGATAGTTTCGAGAAGTGGGTACTGGTGCCACTGAGAAGACTTCTGATTGGCAATCCGAAGGAAACCCACTTCATTGCTTTCGTGATTCTGTGCGTGGCAATCGATAACCTCGCCAGCATACGATACCTCGGCGATTACCCACTGAAACGACAACGTTACCACGGAAAGAAGCGATACAAGGACTTCATAGAGAACTACATGCCTAAGCCATATCAGGCATTCTCGAACAAGCTATATGAGGATTTCCGCTGCAACCTGGTTCATCAGTTTCAGTTGACAGTTTTTGATGTTCAGCAGTCGCCGTCTTCAGAGAAGATGCACCTTCAGCGAATCCGGAATGGGATGATCTGCTTGAATTCACGGCTCTTGTACGAAGACATCCGCTCGGCGTACAAGAAGCTCAGGAAGGAGTTGATAGGAAAGCATCCTGACAAGCAGGCGCTGACCTCCTTTTCCAAGGCGGGCTATCAGAAGTGGAGTCACAAGGAAGTATGACTGTCGCGACCTCATGGGGCAGGTGCGTGGTGATTGACGGGCGGGCCGGAGGAGGTCACGCTCTCTAGGTTTCCTTCGAAGCTGTCAAACAGGATGGAGCAGAGTGACTCTATGAAGAAAGATGCCGGAGACATCCTGAAGGACGCGCTGGAACTCCCGGAGGAGGCCCGCGCGGCGCTGGCCGGGTCGCTTCTCGACAGCCTGGATCATGAGATTGACGAAGGTGCCGAAGCTGCCTGGCAGTCCGAGATCGCGTCCCGTCTGAGGGAGGTTGAAGAGGGGAAAGTCCGCCCGATCCCCTGGTCGGAGGCCCGAAGCCGAATTGCCGGTCGCGGATGACTGCGGTTTCCGTCGATTTTCATCCCGGAGCCGTGGAAGAGGCCGCGGCCGCGGCGGAGTGGTATCGGGAGCGAAGCGGCCTCGTTGCCGACGGATTTCTAATTGAGATCGATAGGGCCATCGAGAGCATCTCGGATTCCCCAAATCGATGGCCCCGATACGCGCACGGGACGCGACGATACCTGCTCCGCCGGTTCCCGTTCTCAGTTGTTTACCGAAGGTCACGAGATCGCATCCTTGTCGTCGCGGTAGCCCACGCGAGAAGGAGACCGGGATATTGGAAGGGACGTGGTCCGCTCCAACGGCCCGGGCAAGTGCATGAGTAGCCTGGACCTCGGGACCTTGGCGTGAGCTTCCGAACGGTATTCTCCATCCCACGATGGACGGGCATGGTTCTCCTCTTCGCCTCGGTTGGTGGCGGTGTATCGTCCGATGCATTCGCCGCCTGCCCCCCGATCGAGGTTCGCCTGAGCGGCACGATCACCCGCGAGGCGGACGGGTCGCCGGCCGCGAACCTGCCCGTCACGATCCGCATCGAAGGCGAAGCGGAGGGTTTGGTCTCGATGCAGTGGGACGCCGTGGGCACGGATCGAGACGGCCGCTATGCCTGGTCGAAGACGTTCCCGCGCGATCCCTGCCGCGAGGGAAATCCGATCTTGGATTTCCCGGCGCGGGCCTGGGGGTGGATCGCGCACCCGCGTGGCGGGGCGTACCG
>JBGPLH010000334.1:0-3399 GCA_041486365.1 Thermodesulfobacteriota bacterium
GGAAACCGCGATCGTGATCGCGAACTGCTGGTAGAGCCGGCCCGTGATCCCGGTCATGAAGCCCGCGGGGATGAACACCGCGGCCAGGATAAGCGCGATGCCGATGACCGGGGCCGAGACCTCGTCCATCGCCTTGATCGTGGCGTCGCGGGGCGAGAGGCCGTGCTCGATGCCCACCTCGACCGCCTCCACCACGACGATCGCGTCGTCCACGACGAGGCCGATGGCGACCACGAGCCCCAGGAGCGAGAGCGTGTTGATCGAGAAGCCGAGGATCGGGAACACGAGGAAGGCGCCGATGAGCGACACCGGCACGGCGATGAGCGGGATCAGGGTCGCCCGCCAGCCCTGCAGGAAGAGGAAGACGACGAGGATCACGAGCGCCATCGCCTCGAAGAGCGTGTGGACGATCTCGGTGATCCCCTCGCTCACCGGCAGCGTGGTGTCCAGCGCGATGTCGTACTTGAGGCCGGCCGGAAAGCGCGCCGCGAGATCCTTCATCTGGATCTTCAGGTTCCCGGCGGTGGCGAGCGCGTTGGACCCGGGCGCCTGGTAGACCGCGATGATGGCCGCCGGCTTGCCCTGGAAGCGGCCGATCTGCATGTACATCTGCGCGCCCAGCTCGATGCGCGCCACGTCGCGCAGGCGCACGAACGAGCCGTCCGGGTTGGCGCGGACGATGATCTCCCCGAACTCCTCCGCCTTCACCAGGCGCCCCCGGGCGGTGACGGTGTAGGTGAGCTGCTGGCCGGGGGGCGCGGGCTCGGCGCCGACCTGGCCGGCGGGGTTCACGACGTTCTGCGCCTTGACGGCGTTGATCACGTCCGTGACCGTGATCTGGAGCTTCGCCAGCGTGTCCGGACGCACCCAGATCCGCATGGCGTAGTCGGCGGCGCCGAACAGCACCACCTGGCCCACCCCGGGGACGCGGGCCAGCTCGTTGATGATGTTGATGTTCGCGTAGTTGCCGAGGAAGTTCGCGTCGTACCTTCCGTCGGGCGCATAGATCGGAATGACCAGCAGCGGCATCCCCACGGTCTGCTGGACGGTGGTGCCGTACTCGACCACGGAGGCGGGGAGCTGCGAGTTCGCCTGCGCGAGCCGGTTCTGCGCGAAGACCTGATCGAGGTTGACGTCGGTGCCGACCTCGAAGCTGGCCTGCAGCGTCATGGTGCCGTCGCTGCCGTTGATCGACTTCATGTAGATCATGCCCTGCACGCCGTTGACCTGCTGCTCGATCGGCGTGGCGACGGACTTCTCGACCGTCAGGGCATCGGCGCCCGTGTAGGTGGTCTTGATCTGGATGATCGGCGGGACGATGTCGGGATACTGGGCGATCGGCAGGCGCGTGATCATCACGAGGCCGCCGATGACCGTCAGGATAGCGATCACGATGGCCACGATGGGGCGGTCGATGAAGAAGCGCGCCATCGTCTACTTCCCGGACCGGCCGGCCGGGGACGCGGGCGCCGGCGCCGGCTTCACGACCATGCCGTCGCGGATCTTCTGGAGCCCCTCCACGACGACGCGGTCGCCGGCCCGTATCCCGCCGGTGACGACGTAGTCGGTTCCGGTCGTGGGGCCCAGCTTCACGTTCCTGAACGCCACCTTGTCGCCGGGGCCGACGACGGCGACCTGCGTGACGCCTTGAAGGTCGCGCACAGCGCGCTGCGGGATCACGAGGGCACCCTCGATCCGACCGGTGACCGCGCGCACCTTGGCGAACTGGCCCGGCCGGAGGAGGTTCTCGGAGTTGGGAAACTCACCCTGCACGTCGATCGTGCCGGTCGTCGCGCTCACAGCCAAGCCCGCGACCCGGAAACTGCCGCGATGCGGATAGACGGTGCCGTCGGCGAGGATCAGGGCGAGGCCCCCGGGGTTGCCGGCACGGCCGCTTTGCTCGCCCTCGCGGATCCTGCCGGCGAAGCGCAGGTAGTCGATCTCGCTGACCGGAAACGCGACCTTGATCGGGTCGAGCTGGGAGACGGTGGTGAGGAGCGTCTGCGGGCTGACGAGGTCACCGACCTGCGCGGTGGCGATGGCCGCGACGCCGGTGATGGGCGCTTTCACCTGCGTCCATTCGAGATTGAGCTGCGCAGTCTCGACGGCGGCCTGATCGGACTGCACCTGTGCGGCGCTTGCGGCGCGCGCCTGGACGGCGTTGTCGAGCTCTTCCTGGCTCACGGCGCCCACGGCCGCCAGCGGCGTGTAGCGCTTCACATCGATCTCGTTCCTGACGAGCACGGCCCGGGAGCGCGCGACCTGGCCCTTCGCCTGATCGAGCGCCGCCTGGAACTGGCGTGGATCGATCTGGAACAGCAGATCACCTTCCTTCACGAGGCCGCCGTCGCGGTAGGCCTGCTTCAGCAGGTAGCCCTGGATCTTGGGGTGGATCTGGGCGTTCACGTAGCCCGTCGTCGTTCCCACCCACTCCGAATGGATCTCGACGTCCTGCCTCTGGACGGGCGCGACGATCACCTCGGTGGAGGCGCCTGCCGCGTCCCTCTCCTTGCTCCCGCAGGAAACTCCCAGGGTGGCGACGGAGAGCAGCGCAAGGATCGAAAGTGCACGGCGCAGCACAGCAAACCTCCCTGGGGAACCGCAGGCCGAACATTCATATTGCTTGTGGCACGAGTCCGGGGGCCTCTTCTATCACGAGCCCGCGGCCGCGTCACGCAGGGGGAGCCCGTACCGCTCACCGCGGCTCCTCCCTCGATGCAGGGCAGTTCCGGTCTCCGCTGTCCAGGTCCTTGATCCAGGCTTCCGGCGAGGCCGGAGGGGATTTTCCGTCGCGGCGGGTCGTTGCCGAGGCGATCGCGGTGGCGCGTTCGAAAGCGCGCCGGGCGCCGGCGCTGTCGCCGGTCCTCACCCCGGCGCGCGCCAGCCGCGCGTGGGCCTCGGCGAGACCGTCGGGCTGGGGTGCGTACAGGTCCACCGTCGCGGCGCCCGGGTAGCTCTCGATCGCCCGCTCGAACTGCCGCCGGGCGCTGTCCCACTCCTTTTCGCACTCGTAGAAGATCCCCAGGCCCATGTGCGCGTCGAAGGAGTTGGGGTGGAGCAGGTTCGCCCTGATCCAGGCCTCCCGCGCGCCCGCGAGATCGCCCCGCGCGGCCAGGTCGCGCGCCCGCTGAACGTCCATGGCGACGACCATCCGTCGCATCCGCGCCGAGGTCCGGCCTCGCATGTGGTCCACGAAGGTGGCCCCGACGAGCAGGCCGAGGGTGAAGAGGAAGAGACCCTTCACGAATCCCTTCACGGCGTGAGCCTCCCCATGAGCCGTGGGAAGGGAATCGTCTCGCGCACGTGGTGGAGGCCGCAGATCCAGGTGAGGGTGCGTTCGATCCCGAGGCCGAAGCCCGCATGGGGGACGCTGCCGTAGCGGCGGAGATCGAGGTACCA
>JBGPLH010000335.1:0-3381 GCA_041486365.1 Thermodesulfobacteriota bacterium
AGAAGGAGTACATCCTCAACGAGCAGATGCGGGCGATCCAGAAGGAGCTGGGCGACCGGGACGAATTCAAGAACGAGATCCAGGAGCTCGAGGAGAAGATCAAGAAGAAGAAGATGTCGAAGGAGGCCACCACCAAGGTCAAGAAGGAGCTCCGCAAGCTCAAGATGATGAGCCCGATGTCCGCGGAAGCCACGGTGGTGCGCAACTACATCGACTGGATTCTCTCGCTCCCCTGGTACGAGTTCACGGAAGAGCGCATCGACGTGAACGCCGCCGAGAAGGTCCTCGACGAGGACCACTACGGCCTGGAAAAAGTGAAGGAACGGATTCTCGAGTACCTGGCGGTCCAGAGCCTCGTGAAGCAGCTCAAGGGACCGATCCTCTGCTTCGTGGGCCCGCCGGGCGTCGGCAAGACCTCGCTGGCCCGGAGCATCGCCCGCTCCACGGCGCGGAACTTCGTGCGCGTCTCGCTCGGAGGCGTGCGGGACGAGGCGGAGATCCGGGGGCACCGACGGACCTACATCGGGGCGCTCCCGGGGAAGGTGATCCAGTGCCTGAAGAAGGCGGGCTCCTCCAACCCGGTGTTCCTGCTGGACGAGGTCGACAAGATGAGCACCGACTTCCGGGGCGACCCCTCGTCGGCGCTTCTCGAGGTGCTGGACCCGGAGCAGAACCACACCTTCAACGATCACTACCTCGATCTCGATTACGATCTCTCGCGGGTGATGTTCATCACCACCGCGAACACCCTCCACTCGATACCACGGCCTTTGCAGGATCGGATGGAAATCATCCGGATCCCCGGCTACACGGAGTACGAGAAGCTTCACATCGCGAAGGGTTTCCTCGTGAAGAAGCAGCTCGACGCCAACGGGCTGGGGGACAAGTCGGTCTTCTTCACTGACAACGCGCTGTCGGAGATCATCCGCCGGTACACCCGTGAGTCCGGCGTGCGCAGCCTGGAGCGCGAGATTGCCGCCGTGTGCCGCAAGGTGGCCCGCGAGCTGGTGCAGTCGGGCGAGCCGGACCGGGAGGTGCGGGTCGGCGCCTCGGCTATCCAGAAGTTTCTCGGTGTCCCGAAGTTCCGGTACGGTCGCGCGGAGGAGAAGGACCAGGTGGGGCTTGCCACGGGGCTGGCCTGGACCGACGTGGGCGGCGAGTTGCTCGTGACTGAAGTGGCCGTGACCCCGGGAAAGGGGAAGCTCACGATCACCGGCAAGCTCGGCGACGTGATGCAGGAGTCGGCTCAGGCGGCGATGTCCTACATCCGGTCCCGCGCGGAGCAGCTCGGGCTCGACAGGGATTTCTACGCCAAGGTAGACATCCACGTGCACGTGCCGGAAGGCGCTGTGCCCAAGGACGGCCCCTCGGCGGGGATCACGATGGCCACGGCCATCGCGTCGGCGCTTCTCAAGGTCCCCGTACGCTGGGACCTCGCCATGACCGGCGAGATCACGCTGCGCGGCCGGGTACTGCCGATCGGCGGGCTGAAGGAGAAGATCCTCGCGGCGCACCGCGGCGGCATCCGGCACGTGGTGATCCCGGCGGAGAACGAGAAGGATCTGAAGGAGATCCCGCCGAAGATCCTCAAGGCCGTCCAGATCCATCTGGTCGAGCACATGGACGACGTGCTGCGCCAGGCGCTCGTCGTCGACAGCCCGGAAACCTTCCTCAAGGTCACACCGGTCCCGCCCGTGGCCGAGCCCGAGAAAGCCGTTCCCGTCGAGGACGCGGAGGAGACACCGGCCCAGTACAACTGACCTGGGGCGCGGGGGCGTCACGGGGCAGTGTTCAATTTTCCGCCGAGCGCCAGGCCGGGCGAGCGGAACCGTTCTTGACAACGGGCCTCCTGACTGTTAGAGGTTTGCGCGAGTTTCGCTTTCCAACGCCGCTTTCACGGCCCGACGAGGGGGGGTCGCCATGACGAAGCCCGAAGTGGTGTCTGCGGTGGTGGCGCGGACCGGACTCGGGAAGGGCGAAGTGGAGCGCGTGATCGGCGCGTTCCTGGACGTGGTGACGGACGCCCTGAAGAAGGGGGAGAAGGTCAATCTGGTCGGCTTCGGGGTCTTCGACGTATCGGCCCGCAAGGCCCGCACCGGCCGGAACCCGCAGACGGGGGCCGAGATCAACATCCCCGCCTCGCGCAACCCCCGCTTCCGCGCGTCGAAGCTCCTGAAGGAAGCCATCAACTGAGGCCACCTCGGGACCGGGCCCGTTCTTGGCCCGCGGGGTTCCGAGGCGGATCTTCGGGCGGGTAGCTCAGCTGGCTAGAGCGTCGGCCTTACAAGCCGAAGGTCACAGGTTCGAGGCCTGTTCCGCCTACCACTGAGAGATCACGCGGACGCCGCGCCCGGCGCGGCGCCTGCTTTTTTGAAGCGGATTCGAGGGGTGGTAGTTCAGCTTGGTTAGAACGCCGGCCTGTCACGCCGGAGGTCGCGGGTTCGATCCCCGTCCACCCCGCCATTCGAAGGCCCCTGTGCGAAAGCCCCTGCTTCGCGCCGGGGCCTTTCTTCGTGAAACCCCGTCCTCTCCGGCCCCGCCGGACGAGGGGCTTACCCCGACGGCCGCGCGGCGGCCTCTACGCCCGCCTTCTCCTGCGAGGATGACCCGATGGACAGCGAAACTCTCTCCCCCGATGAACTCCGCGACGCGTGGTCGGTGCTCTCCCGGAACGAGCGCATGGAAGGCTTCAGCCTGCTCCCGCGAATCGACGAGGAGGATTTCTTTCTCAGCCTCGATGCGCGGGAGCAAACGGAGATCCTGCTTTCCCTCCCGCCCGCGGATCGCCGCTCCTGGATGCGGCTCCTGCCGCCGGACGACGCGGCGGACGTGATCCAGGAGGCCCCGGAGGAGCGGCGGGAGGAGTTGCTGGGGCTGCTCGACGAGCCGACGCGCAAGGAGGTGTCGGCGCTCCTGGCATACGCCGAGGACGACGCGGGCGGTCTGATGAGCCCACGCTACGCCCGCCTGCGTCCCGACATGCGTGTGGACGAGGCGCTCTCCTACCTCCGGCTCCAGGCCTCGGGCCGTCTCGAGTCGATCTACTACATCTACGTCCTCGACGCGGACCAGCGCCTCCTCGGGGTGGTCTCCTTTCGGGAGCTTTTCGCGGCGGCGTCCACGAAGACCGTCCGGGAGATCATGCGCACGGATCTGGTGACGGCCCACGAGGAAATGGACCAGGAAGAGCTGGCGCGGCTCATCGCGAAACACGACCTCATGGCGGTCCCGGTCGTCGACGCCGGTGGGCGGGTCAAGGGAATCGTAACACTGGACGACATCGTCGACGTGGTCCAGGAGGAGGCCACGGAAGACATCCAGAAGATCGGCGGTGTGGAGGCCCTGGGCGCGCCGTACCTCGAGATCGAACTGCGGCGCATG
>JBGPLH010000336.1:0-3368 GCA_041486365.1 Thermodesulfobacteriota bacterium
CAGGCGAACTTCATCCTCGTCCACCTCCCGGCGGCGAACGGGCAGGCGGTGTACGACCAGCTCCTGCGGCTGGGCGTGATCGTGCGGCCCATGGGCTCCTACGATCTCCCCGCCACGATCCGCGTCACCGTGGGAACGCCCACCGAGAACGCCCGCTTCCTCGCCGCCCTGCGCGAGGTGCTGCAGTGACGGGAGGCGCGAAGCGGGGCGCGAAGCGATCGACGAGGGCCGCCCGCCCGAAGCGAGGCGCGCGCCGGCGTCCGGCCTGGAAACGGGTGGCGGTGATCGGCGTGGGGTTGATCGGCGGCTCCCTCGCCCTGGCCATGCGTCGCCGCGGCCTCGCCGGCGAGATCGTGGGCGTGGGGCGGAGCGCGGGGAACCTTGCGCTGGCCCGCCGCCGGAAGATCGTCGACCGGATCACGACCGATCCGGCCGAGGGCGTGCGGGACGCCGATCTGGTCGTGCTCGCGACGCCCGTGGGCGCCCTCTCCGAGGTGGGCAAGGCGATCGCCCCCGCGCTCATGCCGGGGGCCGTCGTGACCGACGTGGGCTCGACGAAGGCAAGCGTTCTGCGTGATCTCGAGCCCCTGATCCCCGCCCACGCCTTCCTCGTCGCGGCCCATCCCATCGCGGGCACGGAGGACTCGGGGGCCGGCGCGGCGACGGAGGACCTCTTCGAGGGGAGCCGCTGCATCCTGACGCCCACGGATCGCACGGACGCGTCCGCCCTCGCCAGGGTGCGGGGCCTGTGGCGGGCCGTGGGCGCGCGGGTGATCGAGATGGACGCGGAGTCGCACGATCGGATCCTCGGCGCGGTGAGCCACCTTCCGCACGTCGTGGCCTACGCGCTCGTGAACGCGGTGACCTCCTTCCGCAAGGACGCCCTCGAGTACGCGGGCGGCGGCTTCCGTGACTTCACGCGGATCGCGGCGAGCCACCCGGTCATGTGGCGCGACATCGCCCTCGCCAACCGGGAGAGTGTGCTGGCCGGGATCGACGCGACAATGGCCGAGCTGTCCCGCATGCGGGAGTGGATCGACCGCCAGAACGGCCGCGCGCTGGAGGAGGCGTTCCTGCGGGCGCGGATCACGCGCCGGAGCCTCGGTCCCGGCGGCACGGGCGCGCGGCGGAAGCGATGAGCGGGGGCGAGGCGGAGATTCGCGTCAAGGGCCCCGCTTCCGTGCGAGGCGAGATCGCGGTTCCCGGAGACAAGTCGATCTCCCATCGGGCGATCATCCTCGGCGCCCTGGCGGAAGGGGAGACGATCGTCTCGAACCTCTCGTCCGGAGAGGACAAGGAGCGGACGCTGGACGCCTTCCGGGCGATGGGCGTCCGGATGCTGTCCGGAGTAACCGGAGTCTCGATCGTGGGAGTGGGGCTGCACGGGCTTTCTGAGCCCGCCGGGCCCATCGACTGCGGGAACTCCGGGACGTCGATGCGCCTCCTGGCGGGCGTGGCCGCGGGGCAGCCCTTCACGACGACCCTCACGGGGGATCGCTACCTGCTGCGCCGGCCGATGCGCCGGATCGTCGATCCGCTCATGGCCATGGGCGCGCGGATCGGCGGGGAGCGGGGGGCAGGCGAGGAGATCCGGGCGCCGCTCGTGATCGCCGGTCCGCCCGGCGGCGCGCCGCTGCGGCCCATCGAGTACGAGATGCCTCTCGCGAGCGCGCAGGTGAAGTCCGCCGTGCTGCTCGCGGGGTTGTACGCGCGGGGGCGCACGACGGTGATCGAGCCCGGCCCCACGCGCGATCACACGGAGCGCATGCTCCGGACCTTCGGCGCGGAAGTGACCCGCGCGGGGAACCGGATCACGGTGACGGGCGGGCCCCGCCTGCGCGGCACGCGGGTCGACGTCCCCGGCGATTTCTCCGCGGCGGCCTTCTTCCTCGTGGCCGCGTTGATCACGCCGGACAGCGAGGTGCGCGTGCGCGGCGTCGGGGTGAACCCTACGCGCACCGGGGCGCTGGATATCCTGCGCGCCATGGGCGCGGACCTCGCGCTGGTGGACGCGGGCGAGCGGGGCGGCGAGCCGGTCGCTGACCTGGTGGCGCGATCGAGCCGCCTGCGCGCGACGGAGGTGCGGGGGGAGCTCGTGGTCCGGGCGATTGACGAGTTTCCCGTTCTCGCGGTGGCCGCCGCCTGCGCGGAGGGAACGACGCGCATCCGGGAGGCGTCCGAGCTGCGCACGAAGGAGACGGATCGCATCGAGGCGATGGTCGCAGAGCTCGCAAAGCTCGGCGTGCGCGCCCGGGCGCTCCCGGATGGCATGGACATCGAGGGGGGCGCGGCGCTCACGGGCGCGCGATGCTCCTCCCATGGCGATCACCGCGTGGCGATGGCCCTCGCGGTGGCCGCCCTGAGGGCGCGCGGAGAGACCCTGATCGAGGGGGCCGACATGGTGGCCACCTCCTTCCCGGGTTTCCGCGAGACCCTCGACAAGGTGATCGTCCCGCGCTAGAGCGCGGGCAGCAGGATGCGGGGAGCGCTCGGGGCGCCTCCCCGGAGAGAGAAGGGCGCCGGTGTCTCGCCGGACCCCCCACGCCGGCCCGATTCCCCTTCCGGGGGACCGGCGCCAACACAAAACGAAGGGAGCACTTTCGAGCATGGAAGACATCAAGAGCCAGCCGGACGACGCGCCGGCGCAGACGAGTGAAGCGATGACGTTCAAGGAGCTCTTCGAGCAGAGCCTCCAGCAAAAGGGCGTCGCCGAGGGGGAGATCGTGAAGGGCACCATCCTCAAGGTGACCAAGGACTTCGTGATGGTGGACATCGGCTACAAGTCCGAGGGCCAGATTCCCATCGAGGAGTTCGCCGACGAGCGGGGGCAGATCTCGATCAAGGCGGGCGACGTGGTGGACGTGCTCGTGGAGGTGCGCGAGGACGAGGACGGGTCGGTGATTCTCTCGAAAGAGAAGGCCGACAAGATGAAGATCTGGGACGAGATCAGCAAGGCCTGCGCCGAGGGCGAGGTGGTCGAAGGCGAGATCGTTGCGAAGGTGAAGGGCGGGCTTTCGGTCGACATCGGCGTGAAGGCGTTCCTTCCCGGCTCGCAGGTGGATCTCCGGCCCGTGCGCAACCTCGAGAAGCTGATCGGCAAGCGCTTCAAGTTCAAGGTGATCAAGTTCAACAAGAAGCGGGGCAACATCGTGCTCTCGCGGCGTGTGCTTCTCGAGACGGAGCGGCAGGCGCTGCGCGAGAAGACGCTGGCCGAGCTGAAGGAAGGGGTGGTGCGCGACGGCGTGGTGAAGAACATCACCGAATACGGCGCGTTCATCGACCTGGGGGGGATCGACGGCCTGCTTCACATCACCGACATGTCCTGGGGGCGCGTGAACCATCCCTCGGAGGTCTTCAACGTCGGGGAC
>JBGPLH010000337.1:0-3368 GCA_041486365.1 Thermodesulfobacteriota bacterium
CCACGCCCGGGCCGCCCACAAGCAGATCCCCGGAAGTCGGCTGGTGATCTTCCCGGACGCCGGCCATTTCCCCCACCGCGACGATCCCCATCGCTTCGTGAAAGTGCTGCTCGATTTCACGCAGTCGACGGCACCGGCCTCCGTTGATCCGGAGATTCGGCTCGGGCTGCTCCGGAGCGGATCATCGATCGCCCCATCGCGCGCGAGCGATGGCGCGCCCCGCAGGGAGCGCGGGCGGGCGCGCAAGGCACGACCCCGATGAGCCCCAACGCGCAACGCGAAGCTTCCAGGGACGAGCGGGGACGGCCGCCCGACTGCCTGCGGCTCCTGCTCGACAGGTTCGACCCCAGCGTCATCGATGTGCCCGAGGGGCGCGCGCGAATCCGGATCGTTTTCACGGACGAGGGGGAGTGGGACGTGATCGCCGCCGACGGGGGCGCCCGCATCACTCCGGCGCGGACGGCGCTGGAGGCCGACGCCACGCTCACCGCGCCGCGCCTCACCTGGGAGCGGATCGCGGCCGATCTCCGCGGCGGCATGGACGCCTATCGCGCGGGCCGGCTCGTCATTCGCCACAATCTGAATCTCGGCGTCGGGTTCCTCGCCGCGACGAGCGGGATCACCGGGCCGCGCCGGCTCCGGTTCGAGCGGATCGACACCGACTCGGGGAAGATCTCGATCCTCTCGGCCGGGGAGGGCAAGGCGGTCATCTGCATCCACGGGCTCGGCGCGACGAAGGGCTCATTTCTTCCGACGGTCGCGGCGCTCTCGGACCAGTTCCGCGTGATCTCGCTGGACCTCCCCGGATTCGGCGACTCCACGAAGCCGATCCTGGCCCCTTACCACCCGCCCTTCTTCGCCCGTGCCGTGGTCGACCTGATGAAGGCCATGGGCCTGCGCCGCGCCCACATGATCGGCAACAGCATGGGAGGGCGCGTGGCCCTGGAGCTCGGCCTGCGGCACGCCGATCGGGTGGGGAGGATCGTGCTCCTCGCGCCGTCGCTCGCATGGCGACGCGAGCGGCCCTGGGCTCCCCTGGTGCGCCTCCTGCGCCCGGAGCTGGGCCTTCTCCAGATCACGCCCCGTCCCGTGGTCGAGCAGGTCGTCCGCCGGATGATCCCGGGGGCGGGTACGAGCTGGGTGCAGGCGGGCGTGGACGAGTTTCTGCGCGCGTACCTCACGCCGCGGGGGCGCATGGCCTTCTACGCGGCGGCGCGGCAGATCTATCTCGAGGAGCCGCACGGCGCGAAGGGGTTCTGGACGCGGCTTCAGAAGATGGAGCCCGAGACGCTCTTCGTCTGGGGGAAGCGCGACACGCTCGTCCCGGTTGGTTTCGCGGCGCACGTGAAGCAGGCGCTTCCCTCCGCGCTGCACCTCGAGCTCGATTGCGGCCACGTCCCCCAGCTCGAGCGCCCCGTGGAGACCCACGGCGCCATCGGGGGTTTCCTGAAGCACGGAGTCGGTGCATGAAAGCGCCGGTCTCCGCCATCGGAGACGACTTCGAGGCCCGGGATCCGGATCACGTCCGGCAATGGCTGCCCTTCCTCTGGCTGATGGCCAGCCTCTACTTCCGCGCAGACGTCCGCGGTCTCGAGAAGATCCCGCGGGAGGGGCCGGTGTTGCTGGTGGGGAACCATTCGGGCGGCAACATGGCCCCGGACACCTTCATCTTCGCCCTGGCCTTCAGCGCGTACTTCGGCGCCGAGCGGCCCTTCTACCAGCTCGCGCACAGCCTCGTGATGCGGATGCCGCAGGCCCGGTGGTGGCTGCGGCCCTACGGCACCGTGACCGCCTCGCGGAAGAACGCGGACCGCGCGCTGGCCAAGGGGGCGGCCCTGCTCGTCTACCCGGGCGGTGACTACGAGACGCACCGCCCTTCCTGGGAGTCCGCGCGGGTGGATTTCGGCGGGCGCAAGGGTTTCCTCCGTCTCGCGCATCGCGACAAGGTCCCGTTGATCCCCGTCGTCTCCATCGGCGGCCAGGAGACGGCGCTCTTCCTGAGCCGTGGTGAGCGGCTGGCGAAGCTCCTCCGGCTGGATCGGATGTTCCGCCTCAAGGTGCTGCCGATCTCGCTGGCGGTCCCCTGGGGCCTGAACGTCGGCGACATGCTCGGCCATATCCCGCTGCCGGCCAAGATCACGACCCAGGTTCTGGATCCCATCGATCTCCGCGCGCTCTTCGGCGAGAGGCCGAAGTGGGGCGAGGCGTACCGGCACGTCCAGGGGAAGATGCAGGATGCGTTGACCCGGCTTCGCGCCGAGCGGCGTCTGCCTCTCGTGGGGTGAGCCATGCGCGTCGTGGTCGGGATCGACATCGAAGCGCCGCGGCAAGCCGTGTGGGACTACCTGACCCATGGCCATCAGAGCTTCGACTTCATGGAGGGGCTCACCCGCTGGGAGCTCCAGGGGCGGACGCACAGCGGCCTGGGGGCCCGGTTCCTCATGGGCATGCGGATCGGCTCGGCGGAGCTGGGCGGCCTCGTCGAGATTGTCGAGTTCGATCCCCCCTGCGACATGGCCTGGTCGGGCATCACCGGCGTGGAGCAGCGGGGCCGATGGCGCCTGCGCCCGGGCAAGGGCGACGTGACGCGCGTGGAGCTGCGGCTCACGTACCACGCCCCGGGAGGCCTGGCGGGTTTCATCGCCGGCCTTGTGGCGTCCCCGATCGTGACGCGCGACCTCGGGCGCTCGCTCGAGGAGCTGAAACGGCGGATCGAGAGCGAGATCCGCGCAGGGTCCCGCTCGATCCCCGCCGCCGGATCAGGCCGGACGCCGCGGCGCCGCCGCCACGCTCCGGGATGAACGCGGCACCCCTTCGCGGACCGCAGGTCGGCGGGGGCGTCACTTGAGTCAGGAGGGCGATCTCATGGCACAGGAAGAGAAGACAACCGAGACCCGGCCGATCCGCCGTCCCGCGGTGGGGCTCCTGCTGCTCGAAGGACGCGCCGTGCTCGAGCTGGCGGGCCTCTTGGCGGCCAACCCCTTTCTCAAGCGGGCCCCGCGGGGCGACGGCCATCCGGTGATGGTGATCCCGGGATTCGGGGCGAGCGACTTCTCGACGCGGGCGCTCCGCGCCTTCCTGCGCGATCGCGGCTACGCGGTCCACGGCTGGAAACTCGGGCGCAACCAGGGCCCGAGCCCCGAGAAGGTCGCGGCCATGGTCGAGCGCCTTCACGATCTGAAAGGGCGATACGGCCGCCCCCTGAGCCTCGTCGGCTGGAGTCTCGGTGGTGTCTACGCGCGGGAGCTCGCGCGCGACTTCTCCTCCGAGGTCCGCCAGGTCATCACGCTCGCCTGCCCCTTCCGCGATCTGGACGCGACGAACGTCCCCGCCTTCCTGCGCGCGCGCCGCGGGAGCCATCCGCGCGA
>JBGPLH010000338.1:0-3339 GCA_041486365.1 Thermodesulfobacteriota bacterium
CCAGGCTTGAGCGCGAGGGGCTGATCCGCAAGGAAGTGGTCCATCAGGAGAAGAGCCCCTCGAAGCACACCTACCACGCGACCCGGAAGGGGGAGGAGGCGTTCTTCCGCTGGCTCATGGACGCCGCGGGCGAGGAGGATCCCTTCCGCTACGACTTCTATCTGCGGTTCGGCTTCCTCGTGAAGGCCACTTTCTTCCGGCACCTCGATCCCCGCGCTGTGCGCCGGAAGGTCGAGCGCCAGATCGCGGAGGCGCGTGAGAAGATCCGCGACTTCCGCCGCGTGCGCGAGACGATGGAAGTGGGCGAGGTCGACTGGTACCGGCTCAAGATCATGGACTTCGGCGTGGGCTACCAGGCTCTGAAGCTGCAATGGCTCGAGCAGTTTGCCCGGGAGCTGGACGAGCGGATCGCGCTGCCCTCTTCGCCGCGCCCCCGGGCGCGCAAGGCGGAGGCGGCCGGGTAGCGCCTGCCAGCATCGGAAGGAGCGGGCGCGAGGCATCTTCCGGTCGGGAGGGCGAGGCTCCGGTCGAGTCTCCCGCGGCCGGTTTCGACGAAGGCGGATATTGACCTGCGAAAGGACGATGCGATGTTCGATTCGGTCGAGGACGTTCAGAAGCGACTCGGGGAGCAGCAGTACATCACCGACAAGCACGTGGCCACGGTGGTCTTTCTCGCGATCCAGATGAAGAAGCCGGTGCTCGTCGAAGGGCCGGCGGGCGTGGGCAAGACGGAGCTGGCGAAGGTCGTCGCCGCGGCGCTCGGACAGGATCTCATCCGGCTGCAGTGCTACGAGGGGCTCGACGAGGCGAAGGCACTGTACGAGTGGGAGTACTCGAAGCAGCTCCTGTACACCCAGATCCTCAAGGACAAGATCGGCGAGGTGCTGGCCGACGCCCCCACGATGAAGCAGGCGGTCGACAAGATCAGCCGGGAGGACAACGTCTTCTTCTCCGAGAAGTTCCTCGTGGCGCGGCCGCTGCTCCGGGCGATCACCAGCGACACCCCGATGGTGCTTCTCATCGACGAGGTGGACAAGTCCGATCCGGAGTTCGAGGCGTTCCTGCTGGAGGTGCTCTCGGACTTCCAGGTGAGCGTCCCCGAGATCGGGACTTTCAAGGCAAAGCAGATCCCGCCCGTCTTCCTCACCTCGAACAACGCCCGCGAGATGAGCGACGCCCTGAAGAGACGCTGCCTGCACCTGTACATCGACTACCCGAGCCGGGAGCAGGAGCTCAACATCCTCCATCTCAAGGTGCCGGGGATCCGCGAGTCGCTGGCCGAGGAGGTCGTGTCCGCCGTCCAGCGGATCCGCGCGCTGGATCTCAAGAAGACCCCGTCGATCAGCGAGACGCTCGACTGGGCCCGGGCACTCGTGCTGCTGAACGTCGAAAGCCTCGACGAGGACCTCGTGAACGAGACGATGAGCCTGATCCTGAAGTACGAAGGCGACATCAAGAAGGCTCAGGAGGAGCTGAAGCGATTCCTGCGAGACAAGACCGCTCCCCCGATGCCCGCGGCGGCCGCGGGCGTCCTGGATCGGCGCAAGTTGAATTGAGGCCCGCGTGGAAGAGAAGCTCCTCGAGTTCGTGAACCTGCTCCGGAAGTCCGGGATCCGCGTCTCCACGGCCGAGAACGTCGAGGCGTTCCAGGCGGTGCGGATTCTGCGGCTGGCGGACCGGCGGATCTTCAAGTCGGCCCTCGCCGCCACGCTGATCAAGCGCGCGAGCGATCTCTCCGCATTCGACAACCTCTTCGAGATGTACTTCTCCGGGCTCTCCACGATCCTCGGGGACGCCCGGAGCGACATCCTGCGGAACCTCGCCAACGCGGGCGACGAGGCCCAGCAGATCCTCGAGGATCTCCTGAAGCTCCTCGAGTCGGAGAACCCCCCCTCGGAGCTCCTGCGCGCGCTCCTCTCCCTGGACACCCAGCGCCTGGAGCGGATGATCCGGGCGGCCGCGGGGTCGATGCGCTCCTACGACATCGAGAATCAGCTCCAGATCGGCTACTTCACGCGCCGTCTCATGGAGGAGCTGGGGTGGGAGGGGATGCAGGCCGGGGCGGGGCGGCTCGATCAGGCGATGGAGGACGCGGGGCTCCCCCCCGATCGCCGGGAGGCCATCCGGGAGTTCATCCGGCAGGCGATGGAGCGCCTCCGCAAGGCGCTGCGCGAATACACGGAGATGGAGCTCGACAAGCAGAACTACAATTTCCGGGAGCGCTTCCGCGAGCAGAGCCTCCAGGAGAAGAGCTTCTACCATCTGTCGGAGGAGGACGTCCGACGCATGCGGGATGTGGTGCAGCGGCTCGCGCAGAAATTCAAGAACGTGATCGCGATCCGCCGGCGGCGCGAGCGGCGCGGCAAGCTCGACGTGAAGCACACGCTCCGCCGCAACATGAGCCACGGCGGCGTGCCCTTCGAGGTGGCCTTCAAGCAGCGCAAGAAGATCAAGCCGCAGATCGTGACGCTCTGCGACGTCTCATCGTCCGTGTCGAACGTCTCCCGCTTCATGCTGCAGTTCATCTATTCGCTGCAGGAGAATTTTTCAAAGGTCCGGAGCTTCGTCTTCGTCTCCGACATCGGCGAGTGCACGGAGCTCTTCAAGGACAGCGATCTCTACGAGTCCATCGAGCGGGCGCTGCGCGGCGAGACCATCAACGTGTACAGCCGCTCGAACTTCGGCCACGCTTTCTATGCGTTCCAGCGCGACTACCTGGCGTCGATCAACAAGCGGACGACCGTGATCATCATCGGGGACGCCCGGAACAACTACAACGATCCCAAGGCGTGGGCGCTGAAGGAGATCCAGCAGAAAGCCAAGCGGGTCATCTGGCTCAACCCGGAGAGCCCGGGCGCCTGGGGCTTCGGCGACAGCGTGATGGACAAGTACATCCCCTACTGCGATCACGTGGAGGAGTGCCGGAACCTGAAGCAGCTCATCCGCGTCGTGGACCGATTGATCATTCATTGAGGTGAGCCTTCAGAAGGAAGCAGGCGGGCACCCGGCCCGCCTTTCTCGTTGGGCGTCGGGGAAGACGCCTCTTAAGCCGGATCGGGCGAGACAGGGCCCGCAAGAACGAGAACCCCCCGCAAGGGGGGTTCTCGCCCTACCTGGATGGCTCGCGATCAGGAGAAGGTGAGGAACAACAGGATGGCGGAAATCACGCACATCCCGATCTGGCATTCCATCCCCGGATCCTCCTGATGCTCCGTTCGGGCGCCCCTTCCAAAAGACGCCCGACGCGAACCACCTGGTGAGTGCTTCCTGTCTTCGACCCTGCGGTCCAGACCCCTCTTGACCGCTCCGATCACCCGGCTGAAGCCCCGCAGTGATGGC
>JBGPLH010000339.1:0-3334 GCA_041486365.1 Thermodesulfobacteriota bacterium
GAGGTTGCTTCCATAAGAGGAAGTCACGCCAAAGCGAGGAGAATTCTTCCGGACGGCTCCAGACAGACGCTCACGATTCCGCTTCACAAGGAACTGGACGCAGGAACCCTCGCATCCATTTATCGACAAGCGGCCAACTTCATTCCTGTCGAACAGTTGAAGCCCTTCTTCTTCCACCACTAAGCATCACCGCTCTTTCCTCGCAATCACCTGCACGAACCCCGCGTACCGGCGAAGCGGCGAGTCGCACAGCGCCCGCTCGAGGAAGCCGAAAACCCGGCGCGCGACGGGGAGGTTGTGCACGACGGCGGCCGGCGTGGCGATCCGGATGCCGCGGCTGCCGATGATTCGCACGTTCGGCGGGAGGGCGGCGGCGAAGCTCTCGATCGTGTCGTAGCGCGTGTAGACCTCCTCGTCGGTGACGCCCTCGGCCACCGGGGTCGGCCGCTTCCAGCGCTTCACCAGGGCGCGGAGGCTGCGGCGGTTGTAGAACTCCAGGATCAGGTGGCCGCCGGGCCGCAGGAGGCGCGTCATTTCCGCGAGCGCCGCCCGGAGATCCCGCACGTGCGGCAGCACCTTGAACGAGCACACCACGTCGAAGCTCTCCGAGGCGAAGGGGATCGACGTGGCGTCGCCCTGCGCCACGCGCAGCCCACGCCCGCGGGAGCGCCGCAACATCCCCGCCGAGAGATCCACGCCCATCGCGCGCCGGGCTTCCCGCGCGACATCCTTCAGGATCAGGCCCGTCCCGCAGCCGACCTCGAGCACGTCCTTCCCCCGCGCGTACCGGAGCACCAGGTCCACCGTCAGCGCGTCCACCAGCGCGTGATACCCCGATTCGCGCCCCTGCTCGTAGCGCTCACTGAAGGCGTCGTAGTAGCTCCGGTTGTCCTTCAGGGCTTCCCCCCTCATCGTTTCGCCGGCGCGAGCTCGTCGTAGAGGTTCGCGTAGGCCTCCGCGACCCGGCGGATGTCGAACTGCTCCTCCACGAGCCGCCGGGCAGACCGCCCCAGCTCGGCACGCGCGCCATCGTCGCGAAGGAGGTCCGCGACCACCTCGGCGAACCGCGCGACGTCGCCGTGCTTCACCGCGATCCCGCCGCGCCCGCCCTGGATCGTCTCCAGGAGCGGTTGCGAGTCGCTCACCACGGCGGGCCTGCCCATCGCCATGTGCTCCAGCAGGACGAGCGGCATGTCCATTTTCGCGTACAGACGCTCGACCGGCATGACCGAGAGATCCGCCAGCGTGAGCAGCCCCCGCACGTCATCCACCTCGTTCAGGAATCGCACGTGGGGCCCCATGCCCCAGAGCGCCGCGTCCGACTTCATCCGCGCCTCCACCGGGCCCGCGGCGGGGGTCTTCCGGCGGACGGCGAAAACGAGCATCACCTCCGGGAACTTCTCCCGCGCCCGACGGAACAGGTCGAGTGCGATCCGGGCTCCCTGGCTGAACTCGTAATCGCCCGCGTAGAGCAGCACGCGGCGTCCCGCCGTGCCCAGCTTCTCGCGCCAGCGCGCCGCGCCCTCCGGGTTCTCGAGGGGGCGGGAGAGATCGATCCCCGGATGAATCTTCACCACGTTCGGCACCCCGGCGGCGACGAGGCGCTTGCGGTTGTACTCCGAGAGCGCCACGACGCGGTCCCCGAAGCACAGACGCGCCACCCCCTCGTAGCTCGCCGGCGAGGAGGAGATGGTCTGCACGGAGGGGCGCCGGTGGATCCGCAGCGCGAGCCCCGCCATGCGCGAGGTCGCGGGATTGGGGGCGAAGAAGAAATGCAGCAGCGAGATCCGCGAGGGGAGCAGAAGGAGCGCGCCGAAGATCGACGCCTTCTGCGCCAGCCCCGGCGCGTAGGCGCTCGGCCCGAGGCGCTTGTGAACGCGGACGTGCGGACCCGTGGGCTCGAAGCCGGGCCCGGCGAAGACCTCGATCCCGTGGCGCGGGGACGCCTCGGCGAGATCGCGGACGAGGTTCTTGCCGCTGTCGTTCCAGGGAGCCGAGAGCGGCTTGGAGACGTAGAGGATGGAGCTCATCGGTCAGCGAATCCGATCGGCGTCGGAAAGGAGGCGATGGATTTCAAGGGCGATCCGATCGCCCACCGCGGACGCGTCGAAGGCGGCGGCGCTCTCGACGGCCCGGGCACCCATCGCGGCGCGCAGCTGCGGGTACTTGAGGATCCAGCGGATCCGCTCGGCGAGCGCCGTCGCGTCTCCGGGCTTCGAGAGGAACCCGTTCCATCCGTCGCGCAGCACCTCGCCGATCCCGCCGACGTCGGAGGCCACCACGGCGCAGCCGGAGGCCATGCCCTCCAGGACCACGACCGGGAACCCCTCCGTCCGCCCGCCCGGAAGGATCACGGACGGGACGGCGAGGATCGCGGCGCGCGCCAGCAGATCGCGCTTGGCCTCTCCGTGGATCAGGCCGAGGAACCGGACCCGATCGCCGAGCGACGCCGCGCGCTCGCGCAGCGCCCCATCGAGGGGCCCTTCTCCCGCCAGGGCGAGCGTCGCGCCGGGAACGAGACCGATTGCGTCGATCAGCGTCTCGATGCCTTTCACCGGGATCAGCCGGCCGAGGAAGAGAACGTCGACGTCGCGGCGACGTCCGATCGCGGCAAAGCGGCGCGTCTCGATCCCCATGGGGATCACGGCGACGTCCCGCGCGCGCAGCCGTACGCCCGCGGCCGCGGCCTCCGTGAGCAGATCGTCGCGGAGCGCCGCGCTCACGCACGCCGCGCGATCGATCGCGCGGAGGATTCCGGCGAGCAGCGCCCGCCCCCCGTGCCGGCGCGCGCGCAGCGCCCAGAGCCCACCGCCATGCTCGATCGCGAGGTGCGGCCGCGCGAGGAGCACCCGGCAGAGCGCGCCGGCGGCGCCGGCGGGGACGAGCCAGTTCGAGACCACCGCATCGGCGCGCCCCGCTTCCCGGAGCGCCCGGAATGCGAAGGCAGCCAGGAACGGCGCAATCCAGAGGCGGGCGCCGGGGGAGGCGATGTTCTGCTCGATCCCCGGTCCGTAGGCGATGCGGTGCCATCGCGCGCGCGGCGCGTAACGGAAGCGCCGCACCACCAGCCCGGAGGAGGGGCGCTCCATCCGCGGCGCCTTGCCGTCCCAGGGGGCCAGCACGGTGACGTCGAACCGCGCCGCGAGGCCTCGCGAGAAGGATTCGATGAAGTGCCCCGCGTGATCCCCGGCAGAGCGGGGATAGCTCGACGTGAGCACCAGCACGCGGCGGCGCCGCCCGGCGGGCGCCCACTCGCCCCGGCGAAGGAATCTCCGCGTCGCGCCGGCGAGCAGGAGCCAGGACACCCGCGGGATGAAATGCCGGAGCAGGATCC